>CAYSEZ010000009.1:0-21572 GCA_964430375.1 uncultured Mycoplasma sp.
AGTGGGGACACTTATGTGCACAAAAATGGGTACTCTTATCTTACCATTTATAATATCGAAGATATTAATGAATTATAAGTTAAATATTTGTTTACTTGATGAAACCTATCCTAGTAGAAAAATAAATGAATTATATCGTAAAATTGATTTAGGATATATTGATATAGTGATTACTAGTGAAAGCTTTAATTATGATGATTTAAATATGCCTAAATTAAATCTAATAATTTATGAAACAGAAGATATTTTTAATTTTAAAAAAGAATTCTATTTATTAGAAAAATATCACATTACTGATATGATATATTTGACTAATAATATTGTACCTGTGCCAATCGTAAATCTTTATAATCCCTATAAAATAACTTATGAAATAATTAATTGTAAAGATTTATTTAAAAATACAATATTTACTAATAATCTAGATAAAGTATTTAATTTGAATTTAAACGAACAAATAGTAATTATATCTAATAATAAGTATTATGATAAAGTCAAATATATAACTAAACTTAGTAATCTTTCAAAACTGAATTATAATGATAGTTATTACAATAAACAACAAATAGTTAATGATTTTATTAATAAAAAAATTAAAATTCTATTTGTAGACTTTAACATATTTGAACATTTTAAAATAAAGAATATCACCAAATTTTTATTTTATACAGAAGAATCTTTGAATTTTACTTATATTTATAATCTTTTTAATAATTTTAAGAAGAATAATAATAAAGCTAAATCTTACTTTATAGGTCCTTTAAATTATATAAATAAAATTAAAGGTTTATTAAAATATAAATATTTAAATAATATTATTGACGCAGATTTTTTAAGTGATAATATATCTAAGTATTTATTTAATCTTTCAAATCCTAATTCTATATTTAGTAAAGAAGAAGATTTAAAATTATTCGAACATGCATCTACAGATTCAAAATTATTTAAATAAATATCTTTTTAATCGTTTTTTTATAACTAGTTAAATAACTTATTTAAAAAAGTAAATTAATCTATGAATTATCACTAAAAAGTGATATAATTTTTAAATGAAAGGCAGTGGTTTTATGATTAAAATTGCAATAGACGCTATGGGTGGAGACTTTTTATGTGCTACAACTGTTCCAGCTTGTGAAGCAGCGATAAAAGAATTTAAAGATTTAGAACTTGTATTATATGGTGATGAGGTTCAAATTAAAAAATATTTAAAAAATGATGAAAGAATAACTATTGTTCATACAGATAAATATGTAGATATGGGAGAACATAACCCTGTAAGTTATATAAGAAAAAATAAAGATTCTTCTTTATGTATGGCTATGCAATCATCACATGATGGACAAACTCAAGCTGTAGTAAGTGCTGGACCTACTCAATGTGTAATTTGTGGAGCCCATTTAATTATAAGAAAATTAAAACAAGTAAGTAGAGTGGGACTTTGTCCTATCATTCCATCTTTTGACAAGAAAGGTAGATTATTACTTGATGTTGGTGCTAATGTAGAATTAAGACCAGAACATATTAGAGATTTAGCATATTTTGCAAGTGCAATTTCAAAAGAATTGCTTAATGTAGAAAATCCTACAGTAGGTCTTTTAAATATCGGTACTGAAGAAGGCAAAGGTAGAGAACTTGATAATCTAACATATGATTTACTTAAAAATGATCCAAATATTAATTTTTATGGCAATGTTGAATCAAGAGATATCTTAAAGAGTGAATGTAATATTTTTGTAACAGATGGATTTACTGGTAATATGATTTTAAAAACAATTGAAGGTACAGCTAAAACAACTGGTGATATGCTAAAACAAGAAATCAAATCAAGCCTTGGTGGAATTATTGGATATTTATTTATGAAAGGTGCATTAAAACGTTACAAAAAACGTCTTGACGCGTCTGAAGTTGGTGGTGCAATGATTGTAGGTGTTGGAGTACCTGTCGTTAAAGCACATGGTGCATCAGATCCTAAAGCATTTAAAAATGCCATTAGACAAGCTAGAATGATGGTTAAAACTGATCTAATTAATAAGGTAGTATCTAACCTACCACAAAAGGAAGATACAAATGAAACATTATAGTCAACTTGAAGAAAAACTTGGTTTGAATTTTAAAGATAAATCAATTTTAATTGAGGCTTTAACACATTCATCTTATGGCAATGAGCATCAATGTTCTTTTAATGAAAGGCTTGAATTTTTAGGTGATGCAGTACTTGAACTTTCAATGAGTAAATATTTAATTACTAAATATCCTCATATGCCAGAAGGAGATATGACTAAACGTCGTGCTCAAGCTGTTAGAGAGGAAGCTTTAAATATATATGCATCTTACTTAGAACTTCCTCAATATTTATATTTAGGTCGTGGTGAGGAACAATCAGGTGGAAGAAAAAGAAAGGCAGTAATTGCAGACGCATTTGAAGCTTTACTAGGTGCAGTATTTAAACAATTTGGTTTTGAAATCGCATATGAAACATTCTCTAAGATTGTTATTCCCTATATAGATGAAGTCACATCTATTAAAGATTTTAAAACTATTCTTCAAGAAGAAGTTCAAGCTGATAAAAGAAGCTTATCCTATCGAATTATTAATGAAGAAGGCCCAGCTCATGATAAAGTGTTTACAGCTGAAGTTTTAATGGATGGTATTATTATGGGTCAAGGTGTTGGTAAAACAAAAAAAGATGCTGAACAAGAAGCCGCTAAGATTGCACTTAAGAAGAAAGCTTACACAAATTAATTATATAAACATATTCTAATAATGGTGATAATATTAAAATCTTATTATTAGGAATAGATGGGAAAATGGGAAGCTTAATATATCAAAGCCTACAAAAATATGATTTCATCATAGATGGCTTTGATTTTTTTAAGAATAAAAGAGAATTTGTATATACTAAAATTGAAGAAATTAATCCTAAAAAATATGATTGGTTAGTAGATTTTTCAAAAGAAGATATCTCAAAAGAAATGACTAAATTATTTTTAGAAAATAAAGTAAATGTAATTTCTGGTACTACTGCAATAAAAGATGAAGAATTAAATGATTTTTTTAGATTAGCCAAGATTAATAATGTTAAATATATTCATCGAGTTAATTTTGCTAAAAACTTTTGTAATTTTGAACATCTTGCAAAAGAAATAACTACTAAAATGGATAATAATATAATTATTGAATCTCATAATTATACTAAAAAAGATAGTCCTTCTGGGTCTGCTTTACATATTAAAAAAGTATTAAATTTAAATGATAATAATATTTTTTCAATAAGAAGTAATGAACCTTGTCCATATCATTCGATAATTTCTTCAAATGATAATGAAAAAATCATAATTACACATCAAATACTTGATAAAAAAGCCTTTGTAGAAGGGTTTTTAGATGTGTTTTTAAAGGAGTTGTAAAATATGTTAGAAAAATTATATAATCTAGGATGTTTAGATTATCAAAGACTCGTTAGATGCTTTTCTAAAGGGTTAAAACTTATGCCAAAGACAACCTTGGTTTTGATGGCTATTTTAGATGATTATAAAACTGATAACAATATTAATTCATTAAGATTATCAAAAATAATGAATATTCCTGTTTCTGATATTGATTCTTGTATTGTTGAGTTATTAAACTTAGATTATCTTCAAATTCAATTAGTTATTAAAGATGGGAAATCTAAAGAAACTTATAGGTTGACTCCTTTTTTTAGAAAATGTGAATCCTTATTAAACGAAATGGAAAATGAAGTTTTAACTAGTGATATAAAAATTGTAAGTTCTAAACTAGAAGATAATTTAAAACGAACATTATCTCGTAGCGAGCTTGATACAATAAGTACTTGGTTTTATGATGGTAAAACAAAAGACAATATTTTAGATGCGATTAGTAAGGTCAAAAGAACTAAAAATGTCTTTCGTATTCAATCTGTAAATAAAATATTATATTCAACATCATCTTCTGATATTATTGAAACCGACCCAATGATTGAAGAAATGTTTAGAAAAATGGGAAAACATTAATGGAATCAAAAGATTTACTTTCAAAATTATATGAAATGTTTCCAAATGCTGGATGTGAGCTTAATTATACTACAGATTTTTCTTTTTTATGTGCTGTTGTACTTTCTGCTCAAACTACAGATAAAAAAGTAAATGAAGTTACACCAATTTTATTTGAAAAATATAAAACAATAGATGAACTATCACTTGCAAAAGAAGAAGATTTGATTACTATTTTAAAGCCCTTAGGATTGATGAAAAGTAAAAGTAAATATTTAATAGAAATAGCTAAAACAATTAAAAATGAATACAACTATAAAGTGCCATCTGATTTTAATTTACTTATTAAAATACCTGGAGTAGGTAGAAAAACAGCAAATGTATATTTAGGTCAAATTCATAATATTCCCAGAATTGCTGTTGATACACATGTAAATAGAGTGAGTTATCGTTTAGGCCTTTCTAAAACATCTAATGATGTAATTAAAACTGAAAATGATTTAATGAACTATTTTTCAAAAGATCATTATATAAAGGCCCATCATGGTTTACTGTTCTTAGGTAGATATAAATGTTATAGTAGAAATCCACATTGTAGTGATTGTAAATTAAGCGATATTTGTTGGTATAGGAGGGAATTAGATGATAGAAGAATTTAAAAGTATTTTAGATAAAGAAATACTATCTTTATTTGAAATAACTAAAACATTATATTCAAATCCAGAAGTAGGTAATCAAGAATTTAAATCATCTAAATTACTTGTTAATTTTTTAGCTGAAAAAGGTTTTATAACTACTTATCCTTATATATTACCTACAGGTTTTTTAGCGGTTTATAAAAGTAATAAAAAAGGTCCTAAAATAGGATATTTATGCGAATATGACGCCCTTCCTTTAATTGGACATGGTTGCGGACATAATCTGATTTGTACTATTTCAATTGGTGCTGCTTTATGCTTGAAATCAGTAGTTGATAAAATAGGTGGAGAAATTTATGTGTTTGGAACACCAGCTGAGGAGAATTTTGGAGGAAAGGTATCTTTTGCAAAAGAGGGAGCTTTTGATAATATAGATATGGCTTGTATGCTACATCCTTCAAATATAAATTCGTTAGGTTCTAGATCTAATGCACTTGTGCCAGTAAGATTTAAGTTTAAAGGTAAGAGTGCTCATGCTTGTACTCCGTATAATGGAGCTTCAGCTTTAGATAGTGCAGTTATGACTTATCAAGGAATTAATATGTTAAGGCAATTTGCTAAACATCCATCATTTATTCATGGAATTATATCTGATGGAGGTAAGGCTGCTAATATTATTCCAGAATACGCATCACTAGATTATTATTTTAGATCTGATAATATTGAGTATGCTAATTATTTAGCATCTCGTGCAAAAAATATAGCTACCTCTTGTGCTTCAATGAATAATTGTAGTGTTACATTTGAAGAGTATGAAACTGCATATGATGATACTAAAATAAATTATACTCTTTCAAGTATGCTAAAAAATATTTATGAACAAATAGGATTAACTGATATTAAAGATGTTGATGAAATTCCATCAGGTTCAACAGATGTTGGGGCTGTATCTAAGATAATACCTACAATTCAAGGGTATATTAAAATTACAAATGAATCAATAAATGCTCATTCAACTGAATTTGCTGCAGCTACAATTACAAATAATGGATATAATGCTTTATATAATGGTGCTTTAGCATTAGGGCTTTTAGGATATGAATATATTATAAATGATTCTTTTAAAGAAGAAGTTAAAAAGGAATTTAATAAATTATGAGACTTCATCAATTTTTAAAAGATACTTTTCGTTTATGTAAAAGTGAAGTTCAAGAGTTTAATATATCTCATAATGTTAAGGTTAATGGTATACCAAATAAATGGTTATCTTATATTATAAAGCCTTTAGATATTATTGAAGTAGATGGTAAGGTTTATGAAATAAAAGAAGAAGATAATGTATATTTATTATTTAATAAGCCTGTAGGTATAACTTGTACTAACGATAGAAATACTCCTTCAAATATAAGAGATTTTGTTAATTATGATAAAAGAATATTTCCAATAGGAAGATTAGATAAAGATTCTTGTGGAATAATAATACTTACTAATGACGGGAAAATATTTAATAAGATATTAGATTCTAATAATCATATAGAAAAGGAATACTTACTTAAAGTAGATCATCCAATTAATGATATATTTTTAAATCTTATGTCAAAAGGCGTTCCTATTTTAGGGAAAGTTACTAAACCATGTAAGATGGAATATGTATCAGAGTGTGAATTTAAAATAACCTTAAAAGAAGGAATGAATAGACAAATTAGAAGAATGTGTAAATTCTTTGGGTATCGTGTAATATCACTTCAAAGAATCAGAATTGGTAATCTTTTTATTAATAACTTGAAAGAAGGTACTTATAGGTTAATAAGTCAAAAAGAGATAGAGGATTTACTATTATTTAATGAAAAAAGTGTATAAAATTAAAAAAACACAAAAAAAATAAAAAAATCATGAAAAAATTAAAAAAAAACGTAAAAATCGCCTTTATTATATATGGAGGTGTTTTTTTATGAAGAAAAACAATTTAATATATTTAGTTGCATTAATACCATTAATACTTATCGTATTTGTGTTTATTATGCCACAAAGTAATCGTAAAAATGATGGCATCATTTATGCAGATCCGTCTATGTATAATAATACCATTACAGTTACGGTTGAAGGTGAGGTTTTAAGACCTGGAAGTTATGTTATGTATAAGGATTCTACTGTTAAAGATTTGTTAGAAAAATGTGGTACAACAGATTATACAAATATAAAAGGCTTAAGTTTAAATGAAACTTTAAAGGATTGCGGAATATATGAAATTTCTATTTCATCAGATTCGTTAAAAAGCGTTTCAATCACTTTAAAATCTTCTAATTTACCATCAAGTGATAATCAACCTAGTAATTCAAATAGTAATAATTATAATTCTTTAATTAATATAAATACTGCCTCGTTAGATGAACTTAAACAATTAGATGGTATTGGTGATGTAAAAGCCCAGGCTATTATTGATTATAGAAATAATAAAAAGTTTACTTCTATAGAAGAATTAAAAAATGTTACTGGTATTTCAGAGGCGATTTATAATGCTAACAAAGATAAAATCACTGTGTAATACATGGCATTTTTATGCTATTTTAGTTTTACTAGCATCCTTAACATTAATATCTTTATATTATGGCATTTTATTAATAATTTATTTAATTTATTTATATAAGATAAAATTATTGAAATTATCTTTTATATTTTTATTATTATATTATGTAATTACAATATTAGTATTGTCGTTATATCCATTTAAATTAGAGGGGGAAATATCAGGAATAGTAATTAGTGTTAAAAATAATTCTGATTATCAAAGTGTTGTTATTTTAAAAGGATTGTATAAGGTTTACCTTACTATTCCTGATAATAATGAAATTCATATAGGTCAAAGAATTATTGCAAGTGGTACTAGTAAAGAAATTGATTTAGAATCTTTTGGTACTTATTTAAGATCTGTTGGTATTTATAGAAGATATAGTGTATCTAACTATACAGTTTCTAATGAATTTAATATATATTCAATAAAGTATAAAGTGTTTAATTTTTATGAAAGTAAATTAGATGAAAAATCATATAGTTATTTAATAGGTCTTATTTTTGGTTTAAATGATTTTGATTTGTCATTTAAAGAACAAATAAATAATTTAGGTGTATCTTATTTATTTTGTATATCAGGATTTCATATAAATATGATTATAGTTTTATTTGATTATATATTATCTAAAGTTATTCATAGACAACATATTAAAGACTCAATAATTATAATTTTATTATTAATTTATGCTTTCTTAACTGGATTTTCCTATGGAGTTACTCGTGCTATTTTAATGGTAATTATTACTAAAATTAATTATTATAAATCCTTAAATTTAACTAAATTAGATTGTCTATCTTTAGTATTTATAATTATTAGTTTTATAAATCCATATGCTTTATATAATACTAGTTTTAGATTAAGTTTCTTATCAGTATTTATAATTCTTTTGATTACTAATAATTTAAAAAATGATAATAATAAATTAATTACTAATTATTATATTACTATAATTATATTTCTAGCAAGTGCACCAATAATTATAAGTATTAACAATGAAATTAATTTATTAACTGTATTTATATCACCAATTATTTTACTATTATTTTCTTATATTATATTACCATTTACATATGTTTTACTAATATTACCTCAAATTTATCCATTGATTAATAGTATATATATTCTATTTGAAAGGCTTATTAATACTTTAAATAATTTTGATATTTTATTAATAGAATCTAAAACATTTTCACCAATATTATATATTACATATTATTTCTTATTTTATAATTTGTTATGTCAATATGAAAGATATGGATTAAGATATTTTAATAGTCTATTATTTATAATTATTATTTATATATTTAATATAACTAATTATTTAATTCCTTATGATAGAATTACAATCCTAGATGTAGGACAAGGAGATTCTATACTTATTGAATGTGCTAATAATAAAGGAAATATTTTAATTGATTCTTATAATAATATTGATAAATTAAAAGATAAAGGTATTAAAAATATTAACACATTAATCATAACTCATAGTGATACCGACCATAGTGAAACAACACTAGATGTAATAAATAATTATAATGTAAGTACATTAATTCTATCTTATTATGATGAATATGAGTTTTTAAATGATATAAAGAACGATATAAAAATATTAAATTATAAATCTGAGGATGTTTATTATTTTAATAATTTAAAATTTAATTTTTTAAGTCCTAATACTGAGTACTCGTCTTCTAATAATAATTCTCTTTCTTTTATATTAAGTATAAATTCTTTTAAAATGTTATTTGCATCAGATATTGAAGAAGAAGCTGAAAAGGATATTATTGATAAATATGGAACTTTAAAATTTGATATTTTAAAAGTTGCCCATCATGGATCATACTCAAGTACATCAACTTATTTTTTGAATAATACTAAATTTAACGATGCTATTATAAGCGTAGGTAAAAATAATTATTATAATCATCCCAATGATAAGGTGATTGAATCATTAAAAGATAAAAACATTTATAGAACTGATACTGATAATGATATTTATATTGATGTATATAGTAAAAAATATAAAATAAAAACGAATATTTATCATAATTTGTTAATATATTCTAGAAAAAGACTAAAACTTAATGTATAATAAATTTGTAGAAAAAAGAAAGGAATCGATTAGTCGATATGGAAAAGAATATGAAATTAATTTATGGTAGCGATGGCACAGGAAAAACAAGAAAGATTTTAGAATTATCAAGTCAAACAAGAACACCTATTTTATGTGAATCTCAAACTCGTAAGCAAAGATTACTTGAAAAAGCTAAGGGTTATGATATTTCTATACCAATGCCTATAGTTTATAATGAATGTAAAGGTGATATTGAAGTATTAGTAGATGACCCTCAAAGATTGTTAGAAGCAATGTTCAATGTTAAGCTTAAAGGTATTACAATTAATGTAAATAAAGAAGATGTTGTAGAATTATAATTTAATATATTAAGATACACAACTAGTTTGTGTGTTTTATTTAAGGTAGGGAGAATTTTATGGGAGAAGTAAAAACGAAAAAAAATAGTAAAAAGAAGTATATATATTCTATTTTATTTTTAGTTTTAATGATTGTTGTAACATTTTATGTTATTTTTAATAAATATGATATTAAAGATTTAAAAGCTGTCTTAAAAGAAGCAAATTATATATTTATTTTAATAGGAATTATATTTGTATTTATATATATTTTCTTTGAAGGAATGGCTACAAAAATTTTACTTAAATCTGTTGGTTATAAAACAAGTATTGGTGATAATTTTGTTTATGCGGCTGTAGATTATTATTTTTGTGCAGTTACCCCTTCAGCTACAGGTGGACAACCAATGTCAGCTTATTATATGGCTTGTGATAATATACCTGTTGAAAGCTCATCATTGATATTAATGATTAATACAGCATTTTTTAAAATAGTATTCTTAGTGCTTTCTTTAATCTCTATTTCCTTTTGTCATGGATTACTTTTATCATCAGTATTACTTACAATACTTATTATTGTGGGTGCATTAATTAATATTACAATTGTTATATTTTTATTTTTATGTACATTTAAAAATTTGTGGGTAGAATCTGTAGGTAAAAGAATTATAATATGGCTATATAAAATTAAATTAGTTAAAAAGCCTTATAAAATTATGAGAAAATTTAAATTAAAGATGCAAAATTATAAGGAACAAGCAATTCTATTAAAGAAGAATAAAAAAGAATTTGTCCTAGCTTTATTTTGTAATTTTGTACAAAGAACAGCTATGTTTTGTGTTGCATATTTTGTATATTTATCACTTCTTGATGCTTACCCTGAAATTCAAGGCCATACATTTATTGAATTTTTTGCAATACAGGTTTTAATAGGTTTAAGTGTAGATTCACTTCCATTCCCAGGTGGTATGGGTATATCTGAATTTTTATATTTAATAACATATGGCACAATATATAATGTAATAATTAATGGAGTTGAAACTTCACTTGTACCATCTGCGATGTTACTAACAAGAGCTGTAAGCTTTTATATTCCATTAATTGTTACAAGTATTATTGTTGTTATAAAGCATATTAGTGTACTTGTAAAAAGTAAAAATAAAAATAAGGAGTTAGTTTTATGATAGGATTTTATAATTATACAGTATGGCTTACATATTTATCTTTAATATCTTCAGGGAGTGGAATTGTATTTTGCTTCGTGTTTAAAGATAAGCCAATAATTGCGATAATATGTTTACTATTTTCAGGATTTTGTGACATGTTTGATGGAATGGTAGCCAGAACCAAAAAAAATAGAACAGAAGATGAGAAACAATATGGAATTCAAATTGATTCATTAACTGATTTAATATGTTTTGGAGTATTACCTTGTGCAATATTGTATTCTTTAATAAGCAATTGTATAGAAGGATATTATAAATTATTATTTATACCTCTTGCATTAATTTTTATGCTATTTGGTATGATAAGACTTGCATATTTTAATGTACTTGAAATTAAACGTCAACAAACAGAAAAATCATCAGTTAATTCTCATTATTTAGGAATGCCAATTACATTATCTGCATTATTTTTACCTATTGCTTATTTTATTGGTGATATTATAAATACTAAATATTCTATATTGATTGTATACTCTATAATAATGCTTATAGTAGGAATATTATTTGTAGTTAAAATTAAAGTTCCTAAAATAAAAAAGCGTGGTTTAATTTTCTTAGTAATATTTGGTGCAATTTTGCTTACTGGAATTATTACTCTTGAAATTTTGAAGTGATATTTATGAATAAAATTATTGATAGACAAACAAATGAAGTATTTGATTGTGACATTTCTTCTAGTCAAAAGTTTTTATATAAAACATTTATTGGCAGATTATTTTTAAAATTTTTAGTTAGACCTATTGTATCTAAAGTAGGTGGACTTTATATGTCAAGTAAATCTTCTTTAAAAAGAGTAGATAAATTTGTTAAAAAAAATAATATAAATTTAGATGATTATTATACAGATGATTTTAAATGCTATAATGCCTTTTTTACAAAGAAGATTAAAGAAGATAAAAGAAAAATTGATTTTAAATCTGATTCTTTTATAAGTCCTTGCGATTCTAAATTATCTGTATATAAAATAAATGAAGATAGTATTTTTAATATTAAAGATTCTTATTATAAAGTTTCAGATTTAGTCAATAATGAAACATTAGCAAGAGAATACTTAAATGGATATTGCTTAATATTTAGATTAACTGTAACTGATTATCATAGATATTGTTATATTGATAATGGTACTAAGAGTAAGAATGTTCATATTAAAGGTATATTTCATACTGTAAATCCTATAGCGTTAGAAAAATATAATATTTATAAGAGAAATACAAGAGAATATACAATATTAAATACTTTAAATTTTGATAAGATTGTACAAGTAGAAATAGGAGCTTTAATGGTAGGGAAGATTTCTAATCATCACGAAGAATATGAATTTAAAAAGGGTGAAGAAAAAGGAACTTTTTTATTTGGCGGTTCTACTATTGTACTATTAGTTAAGGATATTATTGATATTGATAAGGATATATTAACCAATAGTTTAAATGGTGATGAAACTATAGTTAAATATGGACAAAAGATAGGAAAAAAGAAGGGATTAAATTGAAGTTTAAGGATAAATTAAATAAAATTAATTTCAAATATTTATTATTATCTATTGGCCTATTTTTATTTATGTCATTACTTTATATGTTGACATCTTTATTGCATAAGAGTGGTAATCAAATAAATATGAAAATAGATAACTATATTCCTTTTATATCTCATTTTGTATATTTTTATTATTTATACTATATATTACCAATATTATTTTTATGGTTATTAAGTTTTGATAATAAAGAAAAATTCTATCAAGTATTTATAAGTTTATTGATAGTTGTTATAGTTTGTAGTATTATTTATATTATATATCCAGTTCAAATAATAAGGCCTGAAATTAAAATAAAAGGATTATCATCATTATTAGTAAATTTAGTTTATAAAGTAGATGATAAAGCTATTAATTGTTTACCATCACTTCATTGTGTATTTTCTTGTGGGTTAATATATTCTTCATTAATAAATGATAAATTAAATATTAAGGTTAAACTATTATCAGTATTTTTAGGTGTAATGATTATTCTATCTACGGTATTTATTAAGCAACATTATATAATAGATGGAATTATAGGTATTCTATTATATTTTATTATTCAGTTTATTTGTAAGAAATTTTTCCCAAGATTTTATATAAAACTATTTAAAATTAATGAAAAAAGTAAGAAATAGAAGTGTATATGCTTGACAAAGGCGCTTTCATAGTCTAAAATTAAATTAGAAAGTGATGGTGGAGTTATAGATAGACTTGGATATCTATGAGTAGCCAAATATGATGGTTGACGTTAAGCCATTCCAAGAAAAAAACGGATGAGGCCAAGTAAGGCCTCTTTTTTATAATGTGAGGTGTTAATATGAAACCTATATATTTAATTTGTGGTGAATCTAATTTAAAGAATAATGAATCTTTAAATAAAATTATTAAAGAATGTGAATATGAATATGAAATTGATTATCATGATATGGAAGAAGAATCACTTGCAGTATTAATTGAATCATTAAATATAATTCCTTTTTTATCATCTCATAAAATTGTTGTGGCTAAATATCCAAAGTTTTTTTATAAAACATCATCGTACGATCCTAAATTGATAGAAGCGTTTATTGATTATTTACATAAACCTTCAATATCTACAACCTTTATAATAATTACTAATACTTTAAAGGATATTGATTCTAAAATAAAACAAGCACTAGATTCTTGTGTATGTTATATCATGCAAGAAGAAAATAATGATATAGATATAAAATCAAAAATAATAAATACTTTAAAGTTTGAAGGATTTAATTATGATGAAGATGCTATTTTAGAATTAATTCAAAGGTGTGAAAAGAATAAAGATAGAATTGATATGGAATTATCTAAATTGATTTTATATAAATGTGAAGAAAAATATTTAAATATTATAGATGTTAAAGAATTAGTAAGTAAAGAACTTGATGATAATATTTTTGATTTAGTTAATGCAGTTGTAGATTCAAATAGAAGAAGAGCCATTGAAATATATAATGATTTAATGACTTTAAATGAAGATGAATCTAGAATAATTGCATTACTTATTAATAAGTTTAATGAAATGTACCAAACTAAAAGCTTATTACTAAAAGGTTTTGGCAAGAATGAAATTGCTCAATTATTTAATGTTAAACCTGGTAGAGCATATTATATGATAAAAAATTGTGAAGGCATTTCTCTTGAAAGAATTAAAAAGAATGTAAATGCTTTAGTTGATATTGACTTTAAAATTAAAAGTGGTCAGCTTGATAAAAGTATTGCACTTGAATTATTTTTATTAAAATAAAAACATTCTCCAGGAACTAAACTGGAGAATGTTTCATTTTATTTAGTTGTTGATGTGTATCCTTCTATAAAATACATGTCATAGTCAAATTCTACAATACCTGTGTAACTTTTACTTCCAATAGTATATTCTACATATACATATAATTTTGGATTTTTAATGTTAATCATTCCAAATAAATAACGTTTAGGGAACTCTTGTGCAGAATCAATAGAAATATTTCTTGTACTACTATAAAATGACATATTGTCAGATTTTAAAATAGAATCAGTATAAGACGATGAATAGCATGAAGTAGATGAAGAAGCATAGTCATGCCATTTTTCGGCTACGACGATTTTTGCAGTACTGATTTTTAAATTTTGGCTTTTATTTGTTTGGTTAAAACCTACATAAAATTCAATATATCCACTTTGCATATCCCCATCTTCAGTTTCTTGATAAGGAAGATAATATTTTTTTGCTAAAGCTCCTACTTCTAAGCCTTCAAGTTTGCTACAAGAACCATATGTTAAATTGGTTGTAGAACTTGATGAAATTTTACCATCATATTTTAATTCATTAGCTTTAACTATTGATGGACAATCATCTATACTAAATCCTGATTTTAAAGTACTTTTAATTGATGCAGAACTTAATTGAATAATAAATGATATAATAACTAATACTAACAGTAATATTAATGCTCCACCTAAATATATAAATTTAGCTGGAATTCTTTTTAATTTTTTTAAACTCATATAATCACTCACCTAAAAATCAATATATAATATATTTTATATTAATTCATCTAAATTTTCAATACTTTTAAAGATATATTTATTTTTTCTTAATTGACTAAAAATGCTTTACAATGTATAATAAAGGTAGTGGTTTTTATCACTATAGTTTTATGAATTTCAAAACTTTTTCAAATATAATAAATGCTGGAGGTGTATTGTATGTTACTTGCTACAAATGTTGTGTTAATTATCATCTCCGCTTTAGTTGGACTAATTTTAGGTAGTATTATTGGATATTTTTTAAAAACTTATTTAAGAGATAAGAAATTTGATGACAGAAAAGCAGAGGCTGCAAAAATTGTAGAAGATGCTAAACGTGAATCTGAAATTATCAAAAAAGAAGCAATCCAAGAAGCAAAAGAAAATGTTTCAGAAATGAAACGTGATGCTGAAAATGATATTAAACAAAGAAAAGAAGTTGTTATAGAACTTGAAAGCAAACTAAATGTCAGAGAAGATACTCTAGACAGACGTTCTGTTAATCTTGATAGACGTGAAGAAATTTTAAATGAAAAGGAATCACGTTTAGATAACAAGAAATTAGAATTAGAACAATTAAATAATAAAGTGGAAGAAGTATTAAAGCAACAAGAAACAAAGCTTGAAGAAATTTCTAACTTAACTCGTGAAGAAGCTCGTAATGTGATTTTAGATAAGGTTCGTGAAGATGTTAGTCAAGAAATTGCAAGCTATATTAAAGAAGAAGAAGAAAAAGCAAAACTAGAAGTAAAAAGTAAGGCAAAGGATATTATTTCTTTAGCTATCCAAAAATATGCTAGTGAAACAGTAAATGAAACAACAGTTTCAACTGTGTCACTTCCATCTGATGAGATGAAAGGTCGTATTATTGGTCGTGAAGGTAGAAATATTAGAACAATTGAAACTATGACCGGAGCAGATTTGATTATTGATGATACTCCAGATGCTGTAGTTATTTCAAGCTTTGACCCTATCAGACGTGAAATTGCAAGAAAATCTTTAGAAATACTTGTTAGTGATGGTAGAATTCATCCTGCTCGTATTGAAGAGGTTGTTGAAAGATGTCGTGCTGAAATGGAAATGAATATCCGCGAAAAAGGTGAAGAAGCTGTATTTAAATCTGGCATTGGTAAAATCCATCCTGATTTAGTTAAATTACTTGGAAGATTACATTATCGTACAAGTTTTGGACAAAATGTATTACAACATTCGCTTGAAACTGCGTTTATAGCAGGCAAGTTAGCTGCAGAACTAGGTGAAAATGAAATCATTGCAAGACGTGCTGGATTACTACATGATATTGGTAAGGCTGTTGACCATGAAGTTGAAGGTTCACATGTTGAAATTGGTGTTGAAATCGCAAGTAAATATCATGAGAATCCTCAAGTTATTGACGCTATTGCGTCTCACCATGAGGATGTAGCACCTAAGAGTGTTATTGCTGTACTTGTAGCAGCTGCGGACGCACTTTCTAGTGCAAGACCTGGTGCAAGATCTGATTCATTAGAAAATTATACTAAACGTCTTGAAGATTTAGAAGGTATTTCTAATAGTATTAAAGGTGTTCAATCATCTTATGCTATTCAAGCTGGACGTGAAATTCGTGTAATTGTTAATCCAGATGAAATTGATGATTTACAATCATTTAAGATAGCACACGAGATTAAAGAACAAATTGAAGCAAAGCTTCAATATCCTGGTACTATTAAAGTAACAGTTATTCGTGAAACTCGTGCTGTTGATGTTGCAAAATAATTAGATTATACACACTTCGGTGTGTATTTTCTTATCTTTAGGAGTGATAGTTATGAACATATTATTCATTGGTGATATTTTCGGTGAAGAAGGTATTAAATATCTTGAGGATAATTTAAAGAAAATTAAAGAAGAAAACAAGATTAATCTTGTAATTGCGAATGCGGAAAATGCCTCATATGGTAAAGGCCTTCATTTTACTCATTATAAAAGATTAATGAATATGGGCATTAATATGATTACAATGGGGAATCATACATTTTCAAATGTAGATATTAGAAATTTCATTGATAAATCTAATATTGTAAGACCAGCTAATTTGCCAACTGATTTAGGATACGGATATCGTTTTATAAAATATAATGACAAGACTATTTGTGTAGTTAATTTAATGGGAAGAACATTTCAAAATAATGCACTTGATTGTCCATTTAAAACCATGGATAAGATACTTCATAATGTAAAAGCCGATTATTTTATAGTAGATTTTCATGGCGAGGCTACATCTGAAAAAATAGCCTTTGCACTTGATTTTGATGGTAAAGTAGATGCTGTTTTAGGTACGCATACTCATGTTCAAACTGCAGATGAAAGAGTTTTGCCAAATAATACTTTATATATTTCAGATGTTGGAATGACTGGGCCTTTAGATGGTGTTATCGGTAATATTAAAGAAAAAATTATTTCAAGATTTAGAACTGGAGTTTATGAACCGGCTGGTGTAGCAGATGGACGTTGTCAAATAAACGCTGTTGTGTTAGAACTTAATTCTAATAAAAGAAGTATTAGAAGAATTCATTTAGAAAATTAGTCTATTTTAAATCCTTTATTCATATATTTTAGTGAATGGGGGATTTACATAAATGAATGTAATAAAAGTATCATCAAAATCACATCCTGCATCAGTTGCAGGTGCACTTGCAAATTTATTTAAAACAAGATCTGAAGTAGAAATTCAAGCTATTGGTGCAGGTGCACTTAATCAAGCCATAAAAGCTGTGGCTATTGCAAGAGGTTATGTAGCGCCTACTGGTAAAGACCTTAGTTTGGTTCCAGGTTTTGTTGATGTAATGATTGATAACTGTGAAAAAACAGCTATAAAATTATTTGTTAAGAGTAAGTAAGAAACGGTTTGTGCCGTTTTTTATTTGTACCGACGTTAGTTATGACAAACTTTTTTTTATTAAATCTATTGACATTAAATGGAAAAAGTTTATAATATTATTGTCAAGTTAGCAAAAACTAACTTTTAGTAATTATTCTAATAAAGGAGGTATACTATGCCACTTATAATTGCACCTGAAAATCAAGAATTAAAAATTGTTAAAATTCTTGCGGATGAAAAAACAAAAAAACATTTAGAATCACTTGGAATTACAATAAATTCAATTATTACTGTTTTAAATCAAAGTGGTGGTAATGTCATTTGTAAAGTTTGTGAAGGTCGACTTGCTTTAGATAGAAACATTGCGACTAAGATAGTTGTTGCTTAAAAGGAGAATGTTATGAAAAGATTAGATGAACTTGTAATTGGCGATAAAGCCATTATTTCTACTGTACTTGGAGAAGGTAGAATAAGAAGAAGACTATTTGATATGGGAGTTACTCCTGGAGCTGAAGTATTACTTAGAAAGAAAGCTCCACTTGGAGATCCCATTGAAGTTACAATAAGAGGCTATGAATTAACTTTAAGAAAGAATGAAGCTAATCTTGTTGTATGTGAAATGGTAGGTGAAAGTAAATAATGAGAACAATTGCACTGGCAGGAAATCCTAACTGTGGTAAAACCACATTATTTAATGCACTAACTGGTTCAACAGCTCATGTTGGAAACTGGCCTGGTGTTACTGTTGATAAAAAAGAAGGTGTTTATAAGAAATGTAAAGAACCATTATCTATAATAGATTTACCTGGTATTTATTCTTTATCTCCTTATACTCCAGAAGAAGTTATTTCAAGAAACTTTATTCTAGAAGAAAAACCTTCTTGTGTTATTAATGTTGTAGATTCAACAAATCTTGAAAGAAATTTATATTTAACAACTCAATTACTTGAAATTGATGTGCCAGTTGTTATAGCACTTAATATGATTGATATTGTTAAAAAGAATGGAGATGAAATTAATCCTCAGCTTCTTGAAAAAGAAATGGGGGTACCTGTTGTATGTATTTCAGCTCAAACTGAAGAAAACCTAGATGTATTGATGAATAAAGTATATAATGAATCTTTAAAATCTCGTCAAGGCTCAACTGTTTTAGAAAATGGTGTTTTATCTCATTTAATCAAAGATGTTAAAACCGCTTTTTCAGGTCTTGATGTTGAAAATCCATTATTTCACGCAGTTAAATTAATTGAAAATGATGAACTTGAAGTTGCGGCTCATCCTCAACTTGTAAATATAGTAGAAGAATTTAAAGAATCCTTTAATGATGAAATATTTGGAAGTGATTTAGAAGCGGTTGTGGCTGATTCTAGATACAAATATATTTCAAAAAATTATTCTAAAGTTAAAAAACATAATGAAAATAAAGAATTGCTTACAAAATCTGATAAAGTAGATAAAGTGCTTACAAATAAATGGGCATCTATTCCTATTTTCTTATGTATCCTATTTTTAATATTCCATTTAACTTTCTCAGAAAACTTATTTTGGTTAGGATCAATCTTCTCAAAATTTGGTGAGTGGTGTGGTGAAGAAGGCTCTGCTTTAAAGTCTATCTTCTTTAGTGGTGATGGATTATGTTCACCTGGTGTTATCTTATTTAATTTAGTAGATTTCTTAACTTCTTCTTTAGGAGATATTATAGCGGGATGGCTTGAAAGTACACCTAACTGGGTACAAGGATTTATTAATGATGGTGTAGTAGCTGGTGTATTTGCAGTACTTTCATTTGTACCTCAAATTTTACTATTATTCCTATTCTTCTCTATTTTAGAAGACTCAGGATATATGGCAAGAGTCGCATTTATATTAGATAGAATATTCCGTCGTTTTGGACTTTCAGGACGTGCATTTATGCCAATGATTATGGGATTTGGATGTTCTGTACCAGCTATGATTAATACAAGAACACTTGCAGATGAAAAAGAAAGAACTGCAACTATTAGAGTTATTCCATTCTTCAGTTGTGGTGCTAAACTTCCTATTTTAACTGCAATTGCAGGTGGTATTGTACAAGCTTTAGGTATTGGTAATGCAGATGTTATAACTTATTCAATGTATCTTATTGGTATATCAGTAGCGATAATTTCTGTAATTTTAATGCGTAATACTACAATGCGTGGAGAGGCAGCACCATTTATTATGGAATTACCTTCATATCATACACCTAAGTTTAAAGCTTTAATGTTCCATTTATGGGATAAACTTAAACATTATATTCATAAAGCGTTCACAATTATTTTAGTATCTACTATTGTAATTTGGTTTGTATCTTCATTCAAATGGGATTGGACAATGGTTAGTGAAATTGTAAATGAAGAAGGCGAATTTGTTTGTTATAATATTAATGAGTCTATACTAGCTTCAATTGGCCAATTAGTACAACCTATATTTACTCCACTTGGATTTGGTTCTCAACTTGAAACTTATGGTTGGGTATTTGCAGTAGCGGCTGTAACAGGTTTAATTGCAAAAGAAAATGTTATTGCGACATTTGGTGTACTTGCGGCTGGTATAACAGTAGCACTTAATGCAAATGGTAATATTGTAGGTAGTGCAATTATTGATATGTTAGAAGATGAAGAAGGTATAAGTGCAACAGTACAAATGATTAATTCAACAGGTATTACATTTGCTGGACTTATTTCATTCATAGTATTTAATATGACTACTATTCCTTGTTTTGCAGCAGTAGCTACAGCTAAAGCTGAACTTCCTCCTAAGAAATTATATCTTACTATTATTTTCTGGTTAGCAGCATCATATATTAGTGCATGTGTAGTATATTTAGTTCTTTCTTGGTGGTGGACATTATTTATTGTGCTTGTACTTGCAGTAGGTGTTGGTTTTGGTATTCATTATATTAACAAATACAATGATACTAGAAAGGTAGCTAATATTTAATGACATTAATTGAGATTATCGTAATTATTTGTATTATATTAATATTTATTGCGGTAATTGGCTCATATATCTATAAGAGATTACATCATATGCCTACTGGTGAATGTGCATGTTGTAAGAAAAAGATGCAAAGAGCAATGAAACAAATGAAAAAAGATCATGAAAAGGGCAAGTTCTAAAAAACTTGCTCTTTTGTTAATTTTTTAAAAAAAATTGTTGACATTACATTTTAAAATGGTATAATTAAAATATCTTAAGAAATGCAGGTATAGTATAACGGTTATTACTTCACATTGCCAATGTGACTATGCCGGTTCGATTCCGGCTACTTGCTCCAATATAAAGTAGATTAGTCTTGATACAATAATGTATTGAGATTTTTTTTATAACTTCTTTTGTAGTTTAAAGATTAAGATAAGCATATCTTAAGTAAATTTCCATCAGGTTTTATGGTCTGGTGGATTTTTAGTTATACCTAAAAGAGAAGTTCCTTAATGAAAAAAAAGTATTTGTGAATATTATGAGACTAATGGTAATGTATTTGAAGAAGAAGTAAGTAATAGTAATGATATTAAAAATGACAATAATTTAAATAATAATAGTAATAATAATGATATTAAAAAAGGTAATCGTTTTAGGGGCCTTAATATTTTACCATGTTTTGGATTTCCTAAAACTAATAGAAATAATAAGAGACAAATTTATCCACATTTTGTTAATAAGAAGAATAATGAGTAATTAAATAATATATAATTTATGATTATTGTAGGCATCTACAATAATTTTTTTTATTCGTTTTTATTATATTTTTTGTAATTGGCGATTTTTGTAAAACTATAAAAATCTATAAATTTTATATGGCGTTTTAG
>CAYSEZ010000010.1:0-20477 GCA_964430375.1 uncultured Mycoplasma sp.
GATTATTAAATCCCTTATTATAGAAAGTTAATGATGATGGAAATTTAACATAATATTTAATAATTACTACCTTAAGAGCAGTTTTTATAAAATAAAAACCGGTAATGCCGTTATCAAAATTAAGTAAAAGTAGGATGGTACCGCGTAAACGCTCCTTTAAGGGGTGTTTTTTATTTGAAGGAGGAAATTATGATAAATATTAAAGAAAATGAAGAATTAAGCATTTTAAACCATTCTTGTGCACACTTACTAGCACAAGCAGTAAAGCATTTATACCCTAATGCAAAATTTTGGGTAGGACCTGTAATTGAAGAAGGATTTTACTATGATATTGATCTAGGAGATATCACTTTAACTATGGAAGATTTACCTAATATAGAAAAAGAAATGAAAAAAATAAGTAAAGATGGTAAAAGAATAATAAGGAATGAACTTACTAAAGAAGAAGCATTAGATAAATTTAAAGATGATCCATATAAAATAGATTTAATTAATAATATGGATAGTGATTCTGTTATATCTTGTTATACTCAAGGAGATTTTACTGATCTTTGCAGAGGACCACACGTAGAAACAGTTAAATTATTAAAACATTTTAAACTTTTAAAAGTATCTGGTGCATATTATAAAGGTGATTCTAAAAATAAAATGTTACAAAGAATATATGGTATTTGTTTTTTGAATGAAGAAGATTTAAATAATCATTTAGAATTCTTAGAAGAGGCCAAAAAAAGAGATCATAAAAAACTAGGTAAGGAACTTAATTTATTTATGATGAGTGAATATGGTCCCGGTTTTCCATTCTTTTTACATAATGGAATGATTTTAAGAAATGAATTAGAAAACTTTTGGTATCAAGAACATACAAAAGAAGGATATGAATTTATTAAAACACCAATTATGCTAAATAAGGAATTATGGGAATTATCAGGACACTGGTATAATTATAGAGAAAATATGTATACAAGTGAAATAGATGATAGAACTTTTGCTGTAAAACCTATGAATTGTCCTGGAGGAATGCTTGTATATAAAAATAGTTTACATTCATATAAAGATTTACCACTTAGAATTGGAGAATTAGGTCAAGTACATAGACATGAAGCAAGTGGTGCTTTAAATGGATTATTTAGAGTTAGAACTTTTACTCAAGATGATGCACATATTTTTATGAGAGAAGACCAAATAGAAGAAGAAGTAGTTAGGTTAATTAATTTTATTGATAGAATATATGCTATATTTGGATTAACTTATGATATTGAATTATCAACTAGACCAGAAGAAAAATATATCGGAGACATCAACATATGGAATAAATCAGAAAAAGCACTTGAAGATGCTTGTCATAAAGCAGGACATGATTGCAAAATAAATCCAGGAGATGGAGCATTTTATGGTCCTAAACTTGACTTCCATATAAAAGATTCTTTAGGAAGAGTATGGCAATGCGGAACAATACAATTAGATATGAATTTACCTGAGAGATTTGATTTAACTTATGTAGATAGTGATGGTTCTAAAAAACGTCCTGTAATGTTACACCGTGTTATTTTTGGTTCAATTGAAAGATTTATAGGTATCTTAATAGAACATTATGCCGGAGCATTCCCATTATGGCTTTCTCCAGTACAAGTAAATATTATTCCTGTAAATAATGAATATCATTTAGAATACTCTAAAGAAATAAAAGAATTATTAAATGAAAAAGGAATAAGAGTAGAACTAGATGATAGAAATGAAAAATTAGGATATAAAATGAGAGAAAGTCAAACTAAAAAAGTACCTTTAACTTTAATACTTGGAGATAATGAAAAAGATAATAATTTAATTAGTTATAGATGCTTTGGTAATAAAGAAACAATTACTTTAGAAAAAGAAGAATTTATAAATAAATTACTTGAAGTAATAAAAAATAAAGAATATAATATATAAAAAACTATTTAATAGTTTTTTTATGGAGGAAAATATGAAAACAGATGATTTTGATTACTATTTACCAGAATCTTTAATTGCACAAACTCCTTTAAAAGATAGAACTTCATCTAAACTTATGTTATTAGATAGAAATACTGGTAATATAAAACATGAAACATTTAAAAATATAATTAATTACTTACATAAAGGAGATGTTTTAGTACTTAATAACACTAAAGTATTACCTGCTAGGTTAATTGGAGAAAAAATAGATACTAAAGCAGTAATTGAAGTTTTACTTTTAAAAGATATTGGAAATAACATATGGGAATGTTTAGTAAAACCTTCTAGAAGAGTTAAAATAGGTACTATAGTAAGTTTTGGTAATGGTTTATTAAAAATGGAATGTATAAAAGAATTTGATGAAGGTATAAAACACTTTAAATTAATATATGAAGGAATACTCTATGAAATATTAGATAAACTAGGTACTATGCCACTTCCTCCATATATACATGAAAAACTAACTGATCAAAATAGATATCAAACAGTGTATGCAAGTGTAGTAGGTAGTAGTGCTGCTCCCACCGCAGGCCTTCATTTTACAAATGAACTTTTAGAAAAAATAAAGGAAAAAGGTGTCGAAGTTTTATATATAACTTTACACGTTGGATTAGGTACATTTAGACCAGTTAAAGTAGAAGACGCTACTAAACATAAAATGCATAGTGAGTATTATATGATGGATGAAGAAACTTCTATTAAATTAAATAAAGCAAAAGAAGAAAAAAGAAGAATAATAAGCGTAGGAACTACTTCTACTAGAACACTAGAGACTATAATTCATAAATATGGTACATTTAAAGAATGTTCTGGTTATACAGATATATTTATATATCCAGGTTATGAATTTAAAGCTATTGATGCATTAATAACTAATTTTCATTTACCAAAGTCTACTTTAATAATGTTAGTTAGTGCTTTTTCATCAAAAGATATTGTACTAAATGCTTATAAAGTAGCAACACAGAATAATTATAGATTTTTCTCTTTTGGAGATTGTATGATGATCGGAGATTTTAATTATGAAAATGAAATATGAATTAATAAAAAAAGATAATAAAGCAAGACTTGGAGTTATTCACTCTAAATATGGAGATTATGATACTCCAATGTTTATGCCAGTAGGAACACGTGCTACAGTAAAAACTTTATCACCTGAAGAACTTTATGATGCAAAAAGTGGTATTGTTCTAGCAAATACTTATCATTTATGGCTAAGACCTGGTGAGGATATAGTAGAAAAAGCAGGTGGATTACATAAATTTATGAATTATAATGGCCCTATGCTTACTGATTGTGGTGGTTTTCAAGTATTTTCACTAGCAAATCCTAAAGATATAAGTGAAGAAGGAGTGAAATTTAAAAGTCATATAGATGGTTCTAATTTATTTTTAACTCCTGAAAAGTCAATTCAAATTCAAAATAAACTTGGTGCAGATATCATTATGAGTTTTGATGAGTGTCCTTATTATCCTTGTACTCACGAATATATGAAAAACAGTGTGGAAAGAACACTTAGATGGGCAGAAAGAGGAAGAAAGGTGCATAATAATGATGATCAAATGTTATTTGGTATAGTACAAGGTGGAGAGTTTGAAGACTTAAGAAAATTTAGCGCAGTAGAAACAGTTAAAATGGATTTTGATGGATATTCTATCGGAGGTACTTCAGTTGGTGAAGACAAAGATACAATGTATAAAATGATAGATTATGCAGTAGATTACTTACCAGAAGATAAATTAAGATATCTTATGGGAGTCGGAGACCCTATAGATATCCTTGAAGGAGTAGAAAGAGGAATAGATATATTTGACTGTGTACTTCCTACAAGACTTGCTAGACACGGTAATGTTTTAACAAGACAAGGTAAAATTAATATAAAAAATGCAAAGTATAAAGAAGATTTTACTCCTTTGGAAGAATCTTGTGATTGTTATGCTTGTAAACATTATACTAAAGCATATGTAAATCATTTAATAAAAGTCGGAGAAACTTTTGGGCAAAGACTACTTTCTATTCATAATATAAGATTTTTAATAAAAGAAACTGAAGAAATAAGAGAAGCAATTAAAAATAATAATTTTGAAGAATATAAAAAAGAATTTATAAAAAATTACAACAAAAAGGACTAGATTTACTAGTCCTTTAAAAATGGGTTTTAAAATTGTAACTTCTAGCTACATATATATAATACCACACTTTTTAAAAAAATAAACTGTAAATTTATGGAAATTTTCAAAAATATCAAAAAATCTTAACTTTTTTACCTATTTTACACTATTTTACATTAAAACTTGCAAAAAAAATATATTTTTTGTATACTTAAATAGATGATAGAAAGACATCGTATACAGAAGGGAGATTTTAGCAGATGTTTAAAAAGAAAAAAATTGCAATATTTACAGTATTAGTTGTGTTATTTAATTTTATTATGCCTAATGCTATGATAGTTGCACAAGCAGAAAGCAGTAATAGAGTACTAGATAAAATAACCAGTATAGAAAATGATATTACAAAAATTAATACTTTAATTGAAACGTGGAAAATAAGCGATAATTATCTTAATGATAAATCTTTTAAAGTAGCAACAAATTATTTTGAAAAATCTTTTATTTCAGATAATATAAAATTTATAGAAATAAAAGATGAATTATCAGAGGGTATAAAACTTAGTGAAATTGTTTCATATGAATTTGATTCAGATATAGTAGATTTATATTCTGAATATATAGAAAATGGTAATGATCCAGATTTATTGATAAATATTACATCAATAGAGGATATTACATTTACTATTTCATCTCCAGTAGAAAGTGGAGACGATGAAACAAAAACATTATTAAGTAAAGAAAATATAGAAAGTATTATTATTGATAATTATTTAGATGATATATCTAATAAAATTAATAGTTATAATGAAGCTAAATTAGATAGTTTTAAATCTAGTTATGAAGTAATTATTTTAGAAATAGATAATGAGATAGATAATTTAGAGGCTTATATTAATTTAGTAAAAGAATATGAAGAAAAAGAATTATTATTTGATAATAATCCAAATATGGATATAGATAATACTAATATATATACTTTATTTAATGATAATAACTTATTACTTGAAGCTTTAAAAGATAAAGTAGATTTATCTAATACAGATGATATTAATAGTGAATTACTTACTATTAAAGATGATATAAAAAATATATATGATAAGTTTATTTTAAATAATAATGATTTTACTTTATTAAGTAATGAAATTACATCTTTAGAAGATTTATATGAAGATAATATTAATAAATTAAATGATTATCTTACTTTAAAAGAAATAGCAATTGATGAAATAGATATATCAAATATAGATAATGATTTTATTAATATTACAAATGAATTTGATTCTTTAATTGATAAATATAATAGTTTGATAGAAAGTATTAATAAATATTTATTAAGAAGACCTAGTGATGGGTCTCTAGCAGAAGAAAAATTAGAAAGTTTAAACTCATATGTTTTAAATTATGATTACAGCACTTTATTAGAACTTCTTGCTTTAAATGCATCTTTGGAAGATGAAGTAGATATACTTTTAAATAGTAAATTATTAAGTGAAGAAACACTTGAATTATTAAAATTAAAAAAATTAGAGTTTTATGAAATAAAACTAATAGATGATTCTAATTATAAAATAATATTAAAAGATAATAAAATGATTATTGATATAGTTAAAGAATTAGATATCGATAGTTTACTTAATAATATATCTTATACTAGTAATACATTTACTTATACTAAGGAAGAGAATATTCATTATATAACATTTTATGATAAAAATGATAATGTATTAATTAAGTATGAAGTATGTTTAAAAAATGATTTAAATAATGATTATAAACTAGATAATGAAGATATTAAATTATTAAAAGAGTTATTATTAAAAGAAGAAAATGATTTATTACTTACTGACTTCAATAACGATGGACTATTAAACATAAAAGATGTAACAGATTTAGATAACTATATTAATAGTATTTATTTAAGTAATGAAGAAATATTATCTAATTTCTATATAGATAAAGAAGAAATAAATAATAAAATAACTTATAAAATATATTTAAAATCAAATGGAATAGTAAATGGTTTTTCATTTAATGTTAATGTAAGTAATGATTTAACATTTAAAGAATATCTTACTTCTTATGATATTTTATTAGATAATGAAATTAATCCAAGTAAAATAATAGGTATAGGAAACTTTAGTAATAATGATTTAATATTGGAACTAGTTTATGAATTAAATACAGAAAGTACAAAAACAACATTTAATTTAAATAATGGTATTATAGTAAATAACAATGGTATTGCTAATGATAATCTATCTAATTTAAATATAATTGGAAGAGTAGAGCAAACAGAAGAATCTTCTGATAAGAAAGCCTCTAATAACGTAATTAATTTAGATAAAACAGTCGAAGAGGATAATAAAAAAGAAGAAACTGATAAAAAAGTTACTAATGTTATAATAGATGACAATATAGAAATAAGTAATGACAATCCAAGTATATCTAATATAATTAAAGTAGTACTTGTTATATTACTAGGAGTATTACTAATATATTTCCTTAATAAAACAGATGAATATAAAGATAATAAAAGAACTGAATAATCAGTTCTTTTATTCTATTTCTAATTGGTTTTCACTATTTTCTATTTCTTTAGTTATTTTCTCTTCAACTACTTCAAAATAATTTGATTTTAATACTGCATTATTTAAACTCATTTTTGATTTTACAAAACTATTCATCTTATTGATTTCTTTTTTACTCATTTTTTTACCAATAATATTTTCACCATTATATACATAAGTAGATCCGTTATACCAAGAACCATCAGAGAAATATACAACAGGTATATAATCATCACTAAATATATCTTGTCCTAAATAAAAGTTGGTATAATATTCTATTCCAAATAAATTAAGTATAGTAGGTAAAATATCTAATTGTGAGTTAACATCTTTTATTTTTTCTTTTACATTACCATTATTATATATAATAAATGGTGTTTTATTGATTAAATTATTATCTGTTGTTTTATATTTATCAAGAAGTGTTTTATCTTCTAAAGTATATAAATAATGATCAGAGAATATTACTAAAACAGTGTCATCTAATTTATTTCTTTCCTCTAAGTTACTAAGTAATAATTTAATAAAATTATCTGTTTCTCTAGCTTGTAGTTTTAAACACTCATATTCACTTAAATTTTCTTTATCAGTAAGTAAAGAACAAGTCCCTTTCTCAGAACTAAATGGCATATGAGCAGAATAAGTAATTATATATGACATAGATAATCCTTCATTATCAAAAATCAGATTATTAAACTTTTCATTATTTAAAAGCTCAGTATCAAGCCAATACGAATTATCTTTATATGTACCTAAATCTTTTAACCCGTAGTAGGCATTATATCCAAATGATTTATAATTAACCCCTCTAGAATAAAACTCATTAGTATTCATGTGAAATGCGTTAGAACTATAACCTTTATTTTTAAGCAAATTTGGAAGAGAGTAGGTATAATTATTTCTACTTAATAAATAAGCACCTTCATTATAATTATAAGCAGTGGAATATCCAGTATTAACCATAAACTCTGAATTAAATGTAGAACCACCTCCAGAAGTAAATGAATAGTGATTATCGAAATTTAATGAATTTTGTTTTAAATTATATAAAGTAGGCATTATATCTTTAGTAACTAAAAAATTATCTATACTTTCAAGTTGTATTATTATTAAATCCTTATTCTCAAAAATACCTGTATATTTATTTTTAGTACTTAGTGTATTTTCATTAAAATTTTCTTCTAATAAAGCTTTTTCTTCATCAGTTACACTTTTGTTATCCCTAAAATAATTAACATATATATTTCTTAATGTATATTCATACATACCAGATATCATCATACTTTTATTATTATCGTTAAACGAATCATATATAATACGTGGATTTCTCCAGTCACTCCATTCAACAGATGTAGATTTATTACCATATAAATATGGAGCAGTTATATTTAATACTATAAAAGTTACTATAACTATTATAAGTTTTTTAATATTTGTTTTACCACTGTTATTTAGTCTTCTTAATGCATAAACAGTAGACATAACACTTATTAAAGTAACCATTATTATCCAAGGTTTAATATTAGTTAAAATAGTATCCATATATTCCATACCTTCTCCTGCTATTTTAAGAGTTCCAAAATCAAAATAAGTATTAAAATATGAAAAATATATAGAATGAGTTAAAAATAATACCAATGATATAATATAACTAAATATATAAATTAATTTACCAAACTTTCCCTTAATAGTTTTTAATAAACCTAATATTAAAAATATCCACATAATACTAAAATAGTTGGGCATAAATTTATAAATACTATAAAACTTAATTGAATCATAATAATATGCTCTTAAACTAAAATCTAGTATAAATAAAGAGAACCCAAGTATTAAAAAGTATTTATTATATACTAGATAATTTTTTATAATTATAAAATATTTCTTAATAAATTTATAAATTTTATTTAATTTGTTTTTCATTACTACACCTCTTACAACTTTTCTTTATAAAGTATAACATATTTTACTTATTTATGTAAATTAAATAAGTAAAGTTTAATAATATTTTTTAAATAAAAACTGATTAATAGACAATTAATATTTTACATGATACAATATATATGAATCGAGGAGTGTTATGAGTAGTATTATTAGTTTTATCGGAGATAATTATTTAAGTTTTAAAAATATATATAATATAATAGGTAAAGTATTATCTATTATGCTTATGTATAAAACATTTTATATTATAATTGGTATTTTTTTTACTAGAAAATTTAAAAAAAGTAAAAAAGATCATAAATATGGTATAGTAATTTCTGCTAGAAACGAAGAAAAAGTAATTGGTAATTTACTTGATAGTATTAATAAACAAGATTATCCAAAAGAATTAATTACTGTTTTTGTAGTCGCGGATAATTGTACGGACAAAACAGCAGAAATAGCTAGAAAAAAAGGTGCAATATGTTATGAAAGATTTGATGACAAACATAAAACGAAAGGATATGCGTTAGAGTTTTTATTTAATAAAATAGAAGAAGATTATGGAAGATTAAATTTTGAAGGATATTTTGTATTTGATGCTGATAATTTATTAAAAAGCGATTATATAAGTAAAATGAACGATGCATTTGATTCTGGAGAAAAAATTATCACATCATATAGAAATACAAAAAACTTTGACGAGAACTGGATATCTTCTACATATGCATTACATTGGATTAGATCTATAAGAGTAAATCACAGACCAAGATCTGTTTTAAGACTTGCCACAAATATTCAGGGCACAGGATTTCTATTTGCAAGCGAAATAGTTAAAGATGGTTGGCATTATACCTCACTTACTGAAGATAGAGCATTAACGGCAGATGCAGTTGCACAAGGTTACCAAATAACATATCAAAATGAAGCTGTATTTTATGATGAACAACCAACTAGTTTAAAAGTAGCATTAAGACAAAGAATAAGATGGGCAAAAGGGCACTTACTTGCTTTTATAGAATCAGGTCCTTACTTATTTATTAATATTTTCTGTGGCAAACATTTCTTAAAAAATAACTGGGGTAAACAAAAAACAAAAAAAGAAGAGAAAAAAACATTTAAAACTATTATTTTAAACATATTAGAATCAATAAGACATAGATTTGCATCTTTTGATACACTAATGCAACTAACACCATTTTCAGTATTTAATATTTTTAGATGGTTATTAGTAATTGTAATTATGCAGTCATGTTATTATTATAATGTAGGAATAAGTGAAATAAATATCTTCGGGGGTAGTACTTATTTAGCAAAAGCTTTAAATTTATTATTTAAAATAAAAATAAGTGTAAAACCTGGAATTAATGCTTTATTTATAGGTATCTTAGTATCAATTTGGCTTAGAATATTATATAGATTAGGTAAATATATTGAAAATATGTGGACCGCTATATATATATTTATAATAGAAAACAAAAACATAAAGAAAATGAGTTTAAAAAAGAAAATTCATTATATAATTACATGGCCAATATTTGATATAATAGGAAGATATTCTACTTATATAGCATTATTTAAAAAAGTAGAGTGGAAAGCAATCCCGCATGAAAGTAAAATAACTATTGATGATCTAAATAAATAACTATAAACCTTGAATGATGTCTAAAGTACTAAGTTCAGGGTTTTTATATCTAAAGTATATTAAACATACTAAACCAATTATTATAAGAATTGTACCTATTAATCTAATTTCATAAATATTAGTTTTATTTTTTTCATACTCTTTATAATTTAAGTATGCAAAATATAAATAAATAATTAAAGTTATAATTAAAGTAAAAATAACAACTTTATTCGCTTTTTCTAAGTCATTTATATTATTATTAAAAAGATATCTTTTTTCAAGTTCATCAGCATATATATTAATAATGTTTAAAGCAATAAATATTATAATAATTACCTCATCTATTAAGATGCTATTATATCTATTATTCATATTAAATATTATGTAAAAAACAAAAAGTAATTACTACTTGTAAAAATACATAAAATGTAGTATATTTAAGGTGGTGATTATATGACTTATAGTTGGATATTATTATGTACTATTTTAGTAGTAGTAGAATTTATTACTATCAATTTAGTTACTATTTGGTTTGCTATTGGAGCACTTTTTGCATTTTTAACTAGTTTATTAATAGATAATACTGTTATTCAAGTAGTTATATTTTTCTTAGTTAGTATTTTATCATTAATATTTACTAGACCAATTGTAAAAAAATACTTAGTACCTAAAACTATTAAAACTAATTATGATAAAGTAATAGGTATGACAGGTATTGTAACTTCTGATATTAATGAAGATGAATATGGTGAAGTAAAAGTAGATGGTAAGCATTGGACTGCAAAAGCAAATGAAGAAATAAAGAAGGGTAGCAAAGTAGAAATACTTTCTATAGAAGGAGTAAAATTAATCGTAAAAAGAAAGGAGAATGATTTATGATTTATTTATTATTAATTCTTATATTTATTGCTATAACAGGTATTAAAATAATACCTCAATCAAAAGCATATGTAATAGAAAGATTAGGGGCATATAATAAAACACTTCACACTGGTTTAAACTATGTAATACCTATAATTGAAAAGATCTCAAATAAAGTTAGTTTAAAAGAAATAGTAAAAGATTTTGCACCACAACCTGTTATTACAAAAGATAATGTTACTATGCAAATTGATACAGTAGTTTATTTTCAAATAACTGATCCAAAATTATATACTTATGGAGTAGAAAATCCTATTAGTGCAATTGAAAATTTAACTGCGACAACACTTCGTAATATAATTGGTGAGTTAGAACTAGATGAAACACTTACATCAAGAGATATAATAAACTCTAAAATGCGTGCTATACTTGATGAAGCAACAGATCCATGGGGTATTAAAGTTACTCGTGTTGAAGTAAAAAATATTTTACCACCTAGAGATATTCAAGAAGCAATGGAAAAACAAATGCGTGCTGAACGTGAAAGAAGAGAAGCGATACTTCGTGCAGAAGGAGAGAAAAAAGCTGCTATTTTAACTGCTGAAGGAGAAAAAGAAAGTATGATACTTCGTGCAGAAGCTAGAAAAGAAGCTGAAGTAAAAGAAGCAGAAGGTAAGGCTGAAGCAATTATTAAATTAAAAGAAGCAGAAGCGCAAGGTTTAAAACTAATAAAAGACGTTAAACTAGATGATGCAGTATTAAAACTAAAAAGCTATGAAGCACTTGTCGAAGTAGCAAACGGAAGGTCTACTAAAATTATTATTCCATCAGAACTTCAAAATATATCTGGTATTGCTAGTACTATAAGTGAACTTGCTAAAAAAGATAAATAGGTGTGACTAACTATGAATGATATTAATAAAAAAGATAATGTAAAAAATGTTATAATTTTTGTTTTAGTTTTGATAATAATAGGTTTAGGTTTTTATATATTATGTGATAAAGGTATAATATTTAATGATAATGATAAAGAATTTAATTTTGAAGAACTTGATGATACTAATAAAACAAAGGATGTAAAAGTAATTACTTCATATTCATTTAATGGCGAAGTTGATAATATTAATGAAGCATGTCCTAATTCATCAGGAAAATCAAATGTTTCTGTTAATTTACCTAAAATTGATAGTGATAGTCCTAATGCAATTTTACTTAATAACAAAATTTTAAGTGATTTTGATGTATATACAAAAATGAAAAATGGAACTTCATTTAATGAAGTGAATTTATATTATACAAGTTTAATAAAAAATAATTATATTTATATTTATGTTGAAGCAAGAGGTACTCATAACTGTGGAAGTGGTGATATAATTTATAAGAGTTACTATTATGATATAGAAAATGATTCTATAATGGATAGTGAAAAAGCATTTCTTTCCGCAGGATTTACTCTTGATGATATAGGAGCACCTGATTTTAAAACATGTGATGAAATGAGTTGTGGTGGATGTGGACTTAAAATAGAAGATAATAAATTAGTACCTTATTATTATGATATGTGTGTTTAATAAATATTTAAAACTGTTAGCAAAGTAAAAATTTGTTAGCAGTTTTTTAATAAATAATGTATATTTATAAAAATCCTACATATAATAAAAATATAAACAAAATTAGCACTTTCTATTGACAAGTGCCAAAAAATGAGTATAATTATAATTGTAGGAGGAAAAAAATATGAATTTAATACCAAGTAGAAAATTCTTTTTAGATGATTTCTTTGATGATTTAGAACCAGTAAAAAATAATATGAAGTGTGATATCTATGAAAAAGAAGGTAACTATTTTATTGAACTGGATATTCCAGGTTTTAATAAAGAAGATATAGATATTAACTTAGATAATGGATATCTAACAGTATCTGCCTCTCATGAAGAAGATACAACTGACGAAGGAAAAAATTATATAAGAAAAGAAAGATGTTCTTATAAAAATTCTCGTGAATTTTACTTAGGAGAAGTTGATGAACAAAATATTGAAGCAGAATTTAACAATGGTATTTTAAAAATTATGGTTCCTAAAAAAGAAGAAATTAATACAAAAAAGAAAATAGAAATTAAATAGGAAAAAAATTCCTATTTTTTTTGCAAAAAATATCTAGTCAATACTTTTTATTTATAGTATAATTATTGTTACAGTTATTAAATTATAATTATAGTAATTTAATAAAATATTTTTGATTGGAGAAGTAGTATGGAAGAATTTATAAATAGTTTTGGACGAAATAATTTAATTGTTGTTGTTGCTATAGTATTTGCAATTGTTTTAGCACTTGTTATGATAGTTTTAATAGAAAAAATAAAATTAAGAAAAAGACAAAAAGAAGAATATTTTGAAGAAGAACTACTAGAAGATAACCCTAGCGATATAGTGTATGAAGAGGAAAAAAGCAAAGAAAAAAAAGAAGAATATGCAAAACAAACCCTTGAAAATATAACTAAAAAGTTAATAGAACAAGAAGAAAACAATAGCTTAATAACAAAAACAACATTTGAAGTAGAACAAGAAGAAAGATCTGTAATTAGCTATGAAGAATTATTAAAAGCAAGTCATGATGTAGATAATACTAATGATGCATTATTAAAAGATGAAGGAACAGAACCTATAACAATTGAAGAATTGTATAAAAAACATCTTGAAGAAACAAACATAAAAGAAACATTAGATAACCCAATTTTTGAAGAACAAGAAGACAAAGAAAAAAAAGAAATAAAAAAAGAAAAAGTAGAGGAAGAACCTAAAAAATTTAAAAACTCTGAAATTATTTCTCCAGTATTTGGTATATATAATGCTAAAAAAAGCAAACAAAATGATGATTATTTAGAAAAAACAATGGATTTAGAAGATCTAGAATTAGAAATTAAAAAGACAGAAGAATTTTTAAATGAATTAAAAGAATTAAAAGAAAAATTAAACTAAAAAAGTAAGAACTAACTTACTTTTTTTAATATATTATCATTAATAGAATATAAATAAGTATTAGTTTTTAAATTAAATTTATTTTCTATATATTCTTTATATCCTTTTAATTGCTTATTATATTCTATAGAATCTATATTAGTTAATTTATAATCAATTATATCTATATGATCTTTATATACTAATAATAAATCAATAAAACCATGATAAATATCTCCATCTTTTTCAAAATATATTTCATGTTCTTTATATATACTAGCATCTTTTATATCTTTTAACTCTTTTAAACTTAAAAAATTATTTAAGTAAACTTTTTCTTTATCACTAATAGGTAAATCATCTATATTATTATTTTTAAAATTGTATACTTCAAATAAATAATGCATATAATTTCCATAATCTAAATTATTTTGTAAAGAACTATCTATTAACTTATTTAAAGTTTTAGAAAAATGTTTATTTTCTATTATGTTATTATCTATCTCTATATCATTTGTTTTAATTACTAAATCATTTCTATTTATATATTCTTTGTAATTATTGTTTTTAATTAAATTATAATCTTTAGTTAAATCTATATTATCTATATTTCTTATATATTTATTTAGCTTATTCTTTAATAAACATAAAATATCAGAATAAGACTTAATCTTTAGTTTATCTTCATAATCTAAATAATCTTTAGATTCTATTTTTTCATCAAAGTTATTTATCATAATAATCTTCTCTTTAGCACGAGTTAAAGCTACATAAAATAGTCTTATTTTTTCTCCTAGTTCTTCACGTTTTTCTTTTTCATCTTCTAGAAAGAAAGTAAATGGTTTTCCTATTCCTTCATTATTATATGATGATAAAATACCATAATTATTAGATAACTTAAACTTTGAATTATCTTTATTTTTAGTAAAATTACTATATAAATAGGGTAAGTATATAAGATTAAATTCTAATCCTTTAGACTTATGTATAGTCATTATTTTAACACTATTAGAATCATAATTATTTATATTCATTTTAATATCATTATCACTATTTAATACTTCAGTAAAATAATTACTTATTTCATATATACTCATACCTAAATTATTTAAACTATCACAGTTTTCTATAAAATATTCTAATTTAGTTAATCTTTCATCAATACTTCCTACAGTAATTAATTTATTATAAAAATCAAATTCTTCAATTATAAGATATAATAAATCTTTAACACTTAAACTATCTATTTTATTTACTAACTTTTCACATTTTTTATATAAAATAGTCTCATAATAATTTTTATTTATAATAGTTTTATATATTTTATCATCATCTATATTAAATAAATAAGACCTACTAATCGAAGTAAAATAGTGTTTAAAACTATTATCATAATTTTTATTTTTTATACAAATAAGTAAATTAATAATATTTTTAAGTATATATATTTCATCATCATCTTTTATATTAATATCTTTATATATAGAACAAGGTATACCTTTATATTCTAATACTTTTTTTAATAATTCAAAGTCAGTAGACTTATCTACTAAAATAGCAATATCAGAATAAGTAATATCTTTTAAAGTCATTTTATTATCTATATAAGTAGTAACTTTAAATTTATTATCTATCTTATTTCTAATATCCTCGGCGATAATAAAAGCTTCAACTTCATTTTTATTAAATTTTTTATTATCATTAGTATAAGATAAAATCTCCATATCATAGTTTTCTTCTAATAAACTATTATACGAAGTATTACCAAATATCATTTGATGTTCCTCTTTATATTTAGCACCTCCGATATCATCATCCATTAAAATATTAAATATTAAATTAATATTATTTACTACTTCATTTCTAGATCTAAAATTCTTATTCAAATCAATTCTATATCCTATATTTTCATCTATATAACTATCATATTTACTTTTAAATATATATGGATTAGCATTTCTAAAACGATAAATAGATTGTTTAATATCACCAACACAGTAAACATTATTATTTTGTATATAAGATATAAATTCTTCTTGTATATCATTATTATCTTGATATTCATCAATCATTATTTCATTAATAGAATATTTTATTTCCTTTCTAATAGAAGGATAATTTTTTACTAATTCTATTGCTTTAAAACTTATATCTATAAATTCATAAGTATTATTCTTTTCTTTAAAAGTTTTAACTTCTTCATCTAGTAATTTAATAATTTTAACTATTACTTTAACATAATCATAAGTTTTATTATAATTATCTATAAGTTCTTTCTTAGTAAATATTAACATAGATTTTAAATATTTTAATTCTTCACTAATTTTTTCTTTTATTTTAACTCCTTCTTCTGTATATAATTCTTTTGTATTAGGACATAGTCTAAAATCTTTATATAATATTAAATCATCTAATTTAGTACATTCTTTAAAATTAATAGTTTTTTCTTTATTTATTTCTACTTTATCTATATCATTAGTTTCATCTTCTAAAAGATCTAATAAATTACTAATAGAATCTCTTTTATTAAATATTATTTCTTCATACTTAGTATAAATACTATCTATATAATCTTTAGTATAAAAGTAATCTATATTATTTATAAAATCTTTATTTATTAAATTAATATATTTATTATAAATATTTAAAATACTTTTTCTTATTTCTTTATCATCTTTAGTACAAAAATCTTTTATAAAATTTTTAAATTCTTCATCACTAGTATATAACTCTTCAAAAATATTATCTAATATCTTTGATTTTTCTATTTCTATTAAACTAGAATCTATAATACTAAAATTTTTACTTATATTTAGTAAATAATTATATTTTTTAACAATACTTCCTGCATATGAATCAAAAGTAGTAATATAAGCACTATCTATTTCATTTACTTTATCTTTTACTTCTTCATTATTTAATATAATATTTCTAATACGTTCTTTCATTTCACTAGCAGCGTTATTAGTAAAGGTTAGTATAACTAAATTATTTACTGGAACACCAGATTTTACTTTTCTTAAAACTCTTTCTTTTAATACAGTAGTTTTACCAGATCCAGCACCCGCTGATACAATAATATTAGTATTATCTTTATTAACAGCGAGTAATTGTTCATTAGTTAGTCCCATAAGAGTCCTCCTTTATTTCATCTTTATAATTAAAGTCTTCAACTTTTCTGTAGCAGATATCTTTATATTCACAAAATTTACATCCATCTATAATATTAGATACTTTAATAGGATGTATATCAAAATTACCATTTGAGATATTATCTAAAGCATTATTTATTAAACTATTAGTTAACTCATATAAATTTTCTAATTCATCTTCACTAATCATTATTTTATCATTATAAAAACTTCCATCTTTTTTAATTTTTAATTTATTTATTACATTAGAATTTTCAAAAGTTTTATCAAACTTAATAATTTTATCTTTATTATCTAGTGTTAAACCATCTAATTTTAAAGCATCTTCTTTTTGTTTTAAATAATCTAACTTTTCCTTATAACTACTTTTACTATTTAATATATGTTGTAAGTATATACCACATATATTATAATCTTTATTAAAGTTTTTAACTAAATAAATATAAATAGGTAACTGTAGATACATTCCATATTCAAAGTATTTTCTATCTATATAAGTAGAACCTGTTTTATAATCAATAATTATTATATCGTTATCACTTATTAATATTTTATCTATAAAACCTTTTATTTTAGTTTTAATTTTATTATTTTCTATATCTAATTCAATTCTTTGTTCTTTTAAAGTTTCTTTATGAGTAGAATATTTATATTGTTTTCTTATAGTATTAATAATAAAGTGTATTTCTTCTTTTAAAAGTTCTATAAAGAATTTATCTTTATTAGTAAAATTAAATTCATTATTATTTATATATTCATAATAAGTTTTATCTATATCTAAATCAGTATCAATACATTTTTCAAGCACATAATGTAGTAGGGATCCTATATAAGTAGTAAACTTAGTTTCAAATTCACTTATTTTTAATATATTAGAAACATAAAACTTAAATGGACATTCATAGTAAGAAGATATATTAGAGTATGATAAGTTTAGAGTATTATCTATATTTTCTATTAAAAAATTATTATCTATCATTTTATACTTATTATTATAACTTAAATACTTTATATTATAATTACTATATAATATATCAAGTATATCATCAGATATATTATATTTAATTAAATTATCTATCTTTCTAGCAAGTAATATTTTATTAAAACTATCACTATATATAGAATAAGTATTATCTATTTCTTTAATAGTTAAATAGTCATTATCTATTAAATAATTAGTTTTAGATTCATTATTACAAGTTATATATAAGTTTTTAATATTTTTTATAATATTAAAATATATATCTTTTATAACTTCATTATATTTACTAGTTTTATCTATAAATATAGGTTTAATATTATCAGTTAAATAATCCTCATCTTTTTTAAGTTTTGGATAATTATCATCAAAACTAATTAAAAACACATATTCATCATCATTAATAGTATCATTTAATAAATCAATATTTTTAACTTCATATTTTAATTTTTCTTTACTTATTTTTTTCTTTTTTAATTCTTCAGTTAATAAATCTTTAATTAATAATTTATTTTCTATAAAAGTATATTTATTTAAAATATTAATTATTTTATCATATATATCTTTATTATATTTATTATTTAGATTAAAATTATCCTTTAATAAATCTAAAGTAATATTAATATCACTATTTAAGTTGTCAATAAAAAATTTACCTATATTACTTTTATAAATACTAGAATTATTATTAAAAGAGTAGGGAATATTATATAAATTAAAGATATGTTTTATAGTAAAATCATATTCTTTTTTATAATTAGATATATATATTTTATCTAAAGATATTCCTTTATTTAATAAACCTTTAATACTTTCACATATAAAACTAATTTCATCATACATAGTATTAAATTTATATATATTATGTTTATAAGTTTTATAAGTTTTATCTATTATTTTAATATTAATTATATTATCTATTTTACTTAATAAATATTTATTAAATGAAGATATATAATCAAAATTATATACTATTAAATTATCATAATTTTTTAATAAATTAATAAACAATTTATCATATATTAATTTATTATTAGAATCTAAATCTTCTTTTAATTCTCTTAAAAAGTTCATTTTTTCATTATTTGAGTTATCTATATAATATAAATTTTTTATGTATTCTAAAGCTATTTCATATTTAATATTATATTTATTCATTACATAGTAAATAGTTTCATTATTATAATCAAATAATATACTTTTCTTTAGATCATTAAAAGATAATATTTTAATATTCTTAAAAGTGTTATTTTCTATTTCTTTTAATATTTTTTCTTTTATTATATTAGGAATTATTAGTATTATATTATCTATATTCATTATTACCACCATATTTATTATAATATATTATTTGAATAGTTTCTAGATAAAGTAAAAAAAACTGGTTTTTTTATAAATGACTATTCTATATAGTACATTTTATTTACCAAGTTTTCTTCTTTTTACATTTGCTTTGTTTGAAGTAGATACTATTTCATTTAACAGAGTATAAGCATTATTTGTATTTAAATTGTTACTAATTAATAATTTAAAATATAATCTTTGATATATTTTAAAATATTGATTATTTTTACCCTTATTGTCTGATAAAATCAATGTTTTATGTGTATCAATAAATTTATTACATTCTTCTATACCTTTGATTTCGTATACCTTGCCATTATCTAAACTTCTAAAATAATATACTGCATCTATTTCGCCAGGATTTATATCAAATTTATCAATCCATATTATCGCACCAGTAGAAAAAGCTGCTTGTTTAGTACAAAAAAAGTAAATATCATTTGGATTTAACTCGAGATCATTGTTTTTGATCATAGTATAATAAATGATTTTTCTACCTGGTTTTACGTCAAATAAACTTAAGTAATCTAATAACTCATTATTTGATGTAAAAATATATTTTTCTTTAATAAGAGGAAGAAAATCTGAAGTTATATCTTCATTATTTGATAACATCCTGTAGGTTAGTTCAGTAAGATACTTTTCATCTTTTAGTTTTCTGTTAAAAGCATTACCAATTTTTCTTGCTTTTTCTTCATTGTTACACTTTTCATTAATTATTCTTAATTTATTTTTTCTTTCAAATTCTAACATAGTTAACCTCCCTTAAGTAATATATATTATATTTGTTTATTAATAAAAAATCAATAATTTATAAAAATATAAAAAATTAAGTATGAGTAAACATAAGATTTTTATAGAAAGAAGCAAAAAAATGTTACAGTTCAGTCAAGGAGATAGATAATTAAGTCTATCTTTTTTAGTTACTATTTCTATAATACACTATTTTTTGATAAAATTTAAGACTATTTTTTCGTT
>CAYSEZ010000011.1:0-5773 GCA_964430375.1 uncultured Mycoplasma sp.
TCATAATCTCCATCCCACCAGCCTTGATCTTCTATGAAATAAGTTTCACACTTACTTATTTGTTCTTCTGTTGGATTATCAATCATCTTATATACTGCTATGTTTGCATCATTTATATATTTATAATTTATATCTGTTGTTTTTACACTATCTGTAACTGCTGAATAAATTGTTTCTTTAGATGTTCTTTGTTCTCCAACTAAACTTATTCTAGATACAAACATTATATTTTTACTTACATCATTGTAACTATTTGGAGTTTCAATATCTAACCAAATCTTAATAACATAATTAATTTCTTCTTCTGGCCATATTTCTCCAATATCAATAGTAGCTTTTTTATCGTCAAAATTAATTATAAAATAATCTCCACCATTTATACTTACTCCTGCTTTTATATATTTACTTTCTATACACATATCTGGTTTTACACTAGCACCATTAAATATATATGATGAAGTTGTATCACATATACTATTTAAATATATTTCATAATGAGTTAATACATCTCCAGTGTTTTTTAAAGTAAAGCTATATTTACTATCACTTTCTAATGCCATTTCATCAGTTATAGGTATAGCTTTAGATAAAGATATTGTATTACTTTCGTTATCCAAGGAAAGTTTTAAGTTACCACTAGAAATAGTATTTGTTAATGTTGCGTTATTACTATAAGTTAAATATGCATAACTAGTCCCCATTGTAATAAATAAAATAGCAAATATTGATATAGTTAATATCTTAAATATATTTGTTTTAAATTCTTTATTACTTAATTTGTTAAACTTATTAAAGAAGTCCATGATTACCTCCTATTATTATCATAAATTTATTATAAATTAATTTATATTTTTTTTCAAGATGTTTTTCCTAATTGTTTTTATTAATTAAATATTTTACCTATTAAGCTATCTTTATTTATACCATTTAAATAGTCTTTAACAAGCATTTTCTTTTTACCTGGTACTTGTATAGTAGTAATAATTATTTCTCCATCAGAAGTTGATACCCCAATACCATCTTTATATATACATAAAATTTGTCCATTTATAGAACCTATTTTTGATCCATATCTTGCTCTATAAATTTTTATTTCTTCATTATCTAAAATAGCATAACTACCTGTTTCAGATAATGCTCTAATTTTATTATATATTTCTTTTGTTGTTTTATTAAAATCTAATTTTTCATCTTCTCTTTTAATAATATATGCATAAGTTACTTCTTCTTCATTTTGTTTTATATATTCTACTTTTTCATTAAATATATCAGGTAGTGTTTTAATTAGTAAATCTTTTCCTAATATAGATAATTTATTAGATAAAGAATTGTAATCATCATCATCTTTAATTTCTATTTCTTCTTTTACTATAATATCTCCATCATCCATACCTACATCAGTTCTCATAATAGTAATACCAGTAGTTTTTTCTCCATTTATAATTGCATGATGTATTGGAGCACCCCCTCTATATTTGGGTAAAAGAGAAGCATGTACATTAATTGTTTTATATTTTGGATATTCTAGTAATTCTTTTGGTAATATTTGTCCATAAGCACAAGTTACAATCATATCAGGGTTTAAATCTAATATATTTTGATAATCATCTCTTAATCTTTTAGGTTGTAATACTTTTATATTATTTTCTTCAGCAAGAATTTTAACTGGAGATTTAGTAAGTACTTTTTTTCTACCTACTTCTTTATCGGGTTGAGTTACTACTCCGACTACATTATAATTTTTAATTAATGCATCAAGCACGGGAACTGAAAATTCAGGTGTTCCCATAAATACTATTTTTTTATCTTTCATATTTTTTTCCTTTCATTATAAGATAATATTTAATAATTCTTTTAAAATAATAATATCTATATTAAACATTAACTATTTCCAAAGATTTAAAATAACTAATAACATTATTAATTACATCTTGCACTGGAATATTAATCCAATTACTTCTTGCATTATCAAGTTTAGTAATAAATCTTTTATTATTTAGAACATTTTCTATTCTTAATACTACATCACTTATTGTCTTTTGGGATAATTTTTCATCTTTAAAAATTAATAAGTTAATATATTTAATTAATTTATTTTTATTTAAAAAATTATTATTAATTAAATAGTAAAAATCAAATATATCTTTATATCTAGTAGAACGAATACCGAATTTTAATAAAGATTTTAATTTTTCACATACGATTTGTTCTGGTGAATTTATTAATAATGATACAGTACCATCTAAAAGATCAAAATCAAATATATATTTATCTTGTTCTAACTCAAAATATTTATGAACTCCTATATCTAATTTTGTTTCAAGATTATTATTATATTTATCAATAATTGAGATATTAACACGTTTACTATTATATAACTGATGGTGTAATTTTTCGATACCGTTAATCCTTATAATTAATTCATTTTCTTTTTTATTTAATTCATTTATAAAGTTTATTATTGAACTATCTTCTAAAGAATATTTAATAAAATCTAGGTCTAAATCACGTGTAGAGCGTCTTACACTTTTACTTATATTATGCATTACAACACCACCTTTAACAGTTATGTTTTTTGCATATTTACTTTTACCTATTTTATATAAAATTACATCTTGGCACACTTTAGACTGTGCATTAACAAGTTCATATCCTTTTTTCAAATAATTATTAACAAGTTCATTTAAATTCATTAAAACACCTCATCTTGTATTATTTCAAATAATTTATCACTATAAGGGAAATATGTTAAATAGTTTTCTATTTTTTCCATATCTAAATTATCTGCAATTTTTCTATAATTTGTAATAATTTCTTTATACATATCATATCCCATCACATTTTTACTTCTAGCAAGTTCAATAAGCATTCTTTCTTTATCATAAATATTAAGTAAAATTCCATTTATTTCAATTTTAGTTATTCCAATATTAAATAATTCATCGGTTAATCTTACTTGTTTAACATATTTTGATCTTATTTTATTATTCTTGGTAGTAGCAAGAACAACTTTATTTGGAATAAAATCAGTAAGATTATGATAATAATATGCAGAATCACCATATATAATAAAATTAGGAAACTTTTTGGCAATTATTTCAATATAATTAACATCTTGTTTATCAGAATACAAACCATCATCTACTTTGAAATACTTGTTTTCATTTACTGATTTTTGAATTTGATAATCTGATTTTAATTTTTCTTTTAATTCTTTATGAAAATATAACATTTTAACCACCTAATATAATTTTAGACTAAATGACACACTAAGTCAATATCAAATGAGTCATTTAGTCTAATTTTTAATTCTCAAAGTAAATAAGGCATTTACTATTTCATTAATACCACATATTAGTAAGTTTACCATCTTCTTTATAATAGTTATCCATTAATACTACATAGGGGAATGTATCAGTTATCTTGTCTTTGCTGTAAGTTTTAATTACTACACCACCATATATATCAAGTGATTCTGCGACATAGAAATTATTATCATCTATTCCTACTAAAATAGCAATATGACCCCATATATTAAGAAGATCTCCAACTTTTATTTTATTACTTTTAATTAGTTCATCAGTAATCTTTTCATATTCTCCTAAATCTGATAATTCTCTAGGATCTAGTTCAGAGTTACCTGCGCCTAGGTCCCCTGGATCAAAACCACCATTTACAAGTGTCCAAGAGACAAAGCCAGAACAATCTAATCCATTTGGATATTTTTTATATTTTGTAAACAAAGAAGTATCTTCATAATTAGTTAAAGGACATCCCCACATTGCTGGGCCTGCATAAGTATATTTCATATTTTTTTCTTTATCTTTACTTAAATATAAACCTTTATGATAATATCTACCTTCTCCATCTACATAATTAACACCACTTACATCAAGTCTACCATTTTCAAAGAAATAATTTATACGATATGGAAATTCTAACATTAAAAACCTTGCTGCTTCGACTACTGCTGCTCTGGTGTTTATACCTACTTCATTTATTCTATCTTCTAGTATAGTATCAAGTAGATTAGCTTCTTCATCAGTAAATACTTCACAAGATAAATATTTCTTTTTTGTATTAAAGTTTTTAGGACTATTTACTATTACATCTGTTACTACTACGTTAAATTCTTTAACTTTTTCATTTTTATAGAAGACTTCTACTAGGGTTTCTCCTTTAGATAAAGTATTAATTATATTATTTTCTATTTCTATAATATCATTTTCTATATTATAAGTTAAATCTATATTACCATATTTTATTATATTATTATTTAAATCTTTACTACTATTTAGTGCTAAATAATAAGTATCTTTAAAGTTTAAATTAACTAAGTAATCATCTATTAAATACTCTTTAGATATTATATTTTTATTATTTTTAAAATATATATAAAAACTATCTAAACTAGTATTTATAATACATTTATTATTAATCATTTTATTAAACTCTAATTTACCATTAATAGATTTAGAATAAGCACAATATTCTTCTTTTGTAGTGGGTTTTATTTCAAGTACTAGTGTTTTATTATCATAATTATTTACTTCAATATTAGATATTTCTATAGTTCTATTACTAAAATGTGTATAGTAAGTATAAATAAGAAATAATATTATAAATAATGCTATAACGCTAAATATTATAATTATAATTCTTTTTTTCTTTTTTTTCTTTTCTATTTTAGTAAATATTTCATTAAATCTTTTATATTCTTTTGTTTCTCCTAGAGATAAATCAAGTATTTCTTTATCTTTTTTATTCATAAAACCACCAACCATAGTTATTTATACTTAAATTATATATTTTTATTTAATTATTGTAAATATAAATTTATAAAATAACTAATCATTTACAAGGCTTCCTGCTTTATTAAATATAATTCTAATTATTTGATCAGTTCTTTTTTCAAGTCTTAATGATATTTTATATATTCCTTTAGATAAATTATTAGTATAATCTTTTTGTTCTTCAATTACATAGTCTGTTATATCTATTTTTTTACCATCTTTTATATCTTGTTCAAATGTTTTTATTTGTTCTTCTGTTAAAGTTTTAACTCTTTCTTCTTTAGTTTCATAATATCCAAAGTGTTCTGCGAATAATAATACTAAAAAAAATACTAAAAATGATAATGATAAAAATCTAATTATTTTATTTCTCATTTCTCCTCCATAATTAAATAACTAATTGCATTAGAAAGTGCAACTGATGTATTATATATTTCTTCTAAAGTATTGTATGGTCCTCCAACTTCGATTAAGAATGTATTTGGACTAAAATCTTGATTATATACATATAAAGGCTGATAATAAGTATTTCTAAGTATTCCTTTATAATTATTATTTAAGTATTCTTCCATAATTTTTACATTTTTTTCATTTTCTTTATAATTATCATTTTTTTTAGTTACTATAAACATTACTTTAGCATAGTCTTTACCCTCTATAGAAATGGTAGATAACTCTTTATTTATAGAATCTCTATGTATATCAAAGAAATATGTAATTGTAGGGTTTTCTTTCTTTACTTCTTCTAGAAATTCTCTACTTATTCTATAACTATTACTATATTCTAAATTTCTTTTATTTAATTCATTTTTTATACTGCGTTCTTCTACTAGGGAGTAAATATTATTATTTAATAATTCTTCTTTTAACATATTACTAAGTGTTAATACAGTAGGATTTATATTATAAAAAGTTTTATTATATTCTTCTGTTTGATGTGTATTATATAAATATACTATAGGAGTTAAACTATTGGTTAA
>CAYSEZ010000011.1:5873-19470 GCA_964430375.1 uncultured Mycoplasma sp.
TTTTAAAAGATAATAAAGTAGAAACATTATTAACATTTTTATCATTTAAGATATTAAACATATTATCTATAAGATTATTATTTCTTTTTACATCATTTATTTCTAATACATTATTTATATTAAATTTATTATTATCTATATTAATATAACACAAAGAGAATATTAAAATACTTATAAAAAAAATAAATCTTATTACTTTCATATAATCACCATATTTAGTATAAGATTAATTTAATAGATATTTTGTCTTATTTTAGATTATGTAATAAACTATTTATACCTTCAGAAAGTAATTTACTTAATTTATCTAGTAAAAAATCTATTTCTTTTAATGTAACTATAAAGTTATATCCAATTGGAGTTAGAACATCAAATATAAGAGATTTTTTTTCTATATCGGATAAGTTACCAAATGCTCCGAGAAAGTAATTTTTTTCTTCTTTTGTCAGGGTTAAATTATCATATTTTAAATAATTTTTCATATAAGAGGGTATTAGTTTATCACTTTTATTATTATTTTTTAAATTATAACTAAAGTGTTTTTGCATATAATTAATTGTATCACTTACTATAGTAGTAGCATCTACTACCATAGGAATTCCTATTGCTATAACAGGGATATTTAGTGTTTCTTTAGATATTTCTTTTCTTTTGTTGCCTATTCCACTTCCAGGGTTAATACCAGCATTAGTAATTTGTATAGTTTTAGTTACTCTATCAATAGAATCACTTGCTAGGGAATCTATTACTATTATAAAGTCTGGTTTTATTTTATTTATTAAAGATTCTATTATATCACTAGTTTCAATACCAGTTATCCCCATAACTCCAGGAGTAAAACTAGATACTACTCTATAACCTTCTTCTAAAGAACCTGTTAAGTCATATATATGTTTTGTTACTATTATATTATCTACTGTTTTAGAACCTAATGCATCAGGAGTTGATTTTTCATTGCCTAGACCAATTACAGTACAAGTATATTCTTTTTTTATGTTTTCTTTATCTAATATTTTTTTTAATTCTTTAATAAATATTTCTTTTACATTTTTAAAATTAGTATGATCTGTTATATCTTCAAAGTATATAGTAGTATAAAAGCCTTCTTTTTTATTTATTAATTTGCTAGTATTTGAATCTATTTTTATATTAGATACTTTTATATTGTTTTCTTCGTATATTTCTTCTTTTACTAAGTTAGAGTCTTTAGATATAATATCTGCGACTAAATCAGTTCTAACTTCAAAGTTTTTTAAATCTATATTACGCATAATATCACCATTATTAGTGTTAATTTTTATATATTTTTTATACATTTTTAAAAAAATATTAGAAATATGCTGATTTTATTTGATTTTTTATTAATTTTTTGGTAAAATTACAATTGATATGAAAAAGTGAGGTGAAATTATGCCAAATATTAAAAGTGCTAAAAAAAGAGTAAAAACTGATGCTTTAAAAAGAGAACATAATAGAAGTGAAAAAGCTAGTATGAGAACTGCTGTTAAAAAAGCAAAAGTTGAAATTAAAAACGGTAATAAAGAAGCAATGGATAATAGTATTAAAACTGCTATTAAGAAGATTGATAAAGCTGTAACTAGTGGTTTAATCCATAAAAATAAAGCTGCACGTGATAAATCAAAATTAATGAAAGCTGCAAATAAAGTTAAATAAAGTAATTGACATTCTATTAGTATGAAGAGTGTCTTTTTTTATAAATTACTTTATTTTTTTATATGTATTTGATACAATAATAATGGAGGTTATATGAAACTAAGTCATAAAATTACATTAGTAATATCTGTTTTAATAATAGTTTTAACTAGCATTTTGGCTTTTTATTATAAAGATAATTTATATATTTTTTATAGAGATAATATAATAAAAGAAAAAGATAATATAGTAATAAATAAGAATGAATACTATAAAGATAGGAATTATTTATATGTTTCAAATACAAATGATTTTATAATTAAAGACAAAGATCAAATACGTGATGTTATATATACAATTATTAATAGTGGTGTAGAGGAATTTACTTTCTATTGTGATAATAGTTATAAACTTTGTATAAGTGATTTTGAAGATATAGTAAATGATAAAGAAACTTTAACTAATATTAATAATTTTGTACATCCATATAACTCATATAAATTTATAGATATCAAATATAATAAATATGGAGAAATAACAATTAGAATAGAAAAAAATTATACTAATGAAGAAATATTAAAAATTAATAATAAAGTAGATGAAATAATAAATAAAGAAATAAAAGAAGATCTAGATATAAAAGAAAAAATAAAAGTAATACATAATTATATTATTAATAATAGTAAGTATGCTAGTAATGATACAGATAACAAAGAAAAATATAGTTTAGCAAGTTCAATATTATTTGAGGGTTATGGTTTATGTGGAGCATATGCAGATTTAATGGCAATATTTTTGGAAAGATTTGAAGTTGATAACTATAAAATTGCAAGTTCTAATCATATATGGAATTTAGTTAATATTGATGACAAGTATTTACATTTAGATTTAACTTGGGATGATCCGGTTACTTCAGATGGCAGTGATAAGTTGGAAGTATTATTTTTATTAATAAATGATACAAGATTAAAAGAACTTGATGATAAAAGTCATAATTATAATGAGGATGTTTATTTAGAACTTAAAAAAAAGTAAGAATAGTCTTACTTTTTATATTATCTTTTTTTTACTTCATCAGAAGCCATGCGCATTCTATCAAAAGGATTAGTAATTTCAACTGGCTTTTTAGGTTCTTCTGCAGTTGTTAAAGAAAGTTGTTTTTCAAGTGCTTCTCTTTCTTTTTCTAATCTTTCTATTTGCCCTGCAGTGGTTAAATCTTTTTCAATGGTATCACAAATTTCAATACCGTTTCTTTCTGCTGACATTAATCTTGTTTTTTGTCTACTTCTTTCTTCTTCTAATTTTATTTTTTCTTGTTCTAAACTACTTAGTCTTTCTTCCTCTTCTGCCTTAATTGCTTGAAGTGTATCAATAGAGGCTTTTATTTTGTCTAACTCTCTTTTTGCTCTTTCTGATGAATCAAGTTTTGCAGCTTCTCTTATCTCAGAAAGTGATACGGTTGCAGTTCTAGATAAAATATCTTCAATTTCTTGTTTTCCACCAGATACTGCTTCTTTTTGTTTTTCTAAATCATTTATTGCTTGTTCTAATCTTTCAATATTAATTTTTATTTTTGCTATTTCATTTTTGTTTTCATCCAATCTAGAAACACCATTAATTAAAACTTTACCTACTACAGAATTTGGATCTACATTTTCACTCATTTGTCTAATTTTTAATGAACGATCTCCAACATTTGTAGGACTTTTAATATTAGGAACAGAATATTCTATAGGTTTATTTAATGATTCATTATTTTCTTCTTTTACTGGAGTATTAGCTTTTTCAGTTGGTTCTTCAAAACTATATGGTTTCCTTTCAAAAGCTTTTCTAATTTCATCATATGATTTTGTTTCTTTATATTCTTGTTTTACTGTTTCTTTAATTGGTTCAAAGAATGATTCTTCAACTACTTCTTCCATCATTGTATTTGGTAGAACTGGTTCAACTACTTTTTCTTCTTTTAAATTAATTCTATTTGCAAACTTTGCTTTTAATTCATTAAGTTTTATATTAGATACTTTAATTCTCTTACCAGAACTATATTCTCTTACATTATTTAAATTTTCATCAATTAATATTACATTTTCCATATTTTCCTCCAATTAACCCTCATTTTTAGCTAACTCTCTTAAAACATCCTTGATCTTTGTCCATTCATCATCTGTTTCTACACCAGTTAGCCTTACACCATCTTTATCAGTTACCATTTCACTAACATAGATAGTTACATTACCATTTTCATCTATTTCATTTTTTGTATAAACTACATATTTTTTCTTTGTATCACTAAATTCAAAGCAAATAACTTCCTCTACTTCTTCAGTTCTACCATCTGGTTTATTAATTGTAATCATTTTTCTACTCTCCACCATAAATACCTCCTTTTAGTATCTAATGTGATTGTACCACAAAAAAAAAGTAAATTCAACAATTTACTGCATTTTTCTTAATAAAAACCATTTTGTGCCATATGTACAATAATTTAATATATAATCATCAAGTGTTCTAATATCATTAATTTTATTTCTATTTTTATTTTTCTTATCACAAAAACCTTTTAATCTAAACTTATTATATGATAAATCTCCAAAAATGTAATCATAATTATTAAAATAAGGAGTAATAAGTACTTTTAATTCATCATAATTAAAAATATTATCATCATCTTTTTCTATTACATATTTAATATTATTAAAAACATACTCCATAATTTCAATCACCTACTACAGATATATTATCATAATAATTGTCTTTATTCAAGAAAATAATCGCTTTCTTTTAGAATTGTACCTCCATAATAAATAGGAATATTACCATTTACAATTTTATATGAAATAGGAATACTAATATTATAAGTAATAACATCTGAACTAAGTGGTAGTAATATTCTTTCTTTTAATTCTATATTTACGCTTATTTCTATTAATGAACTATTTATGCCATAATCCTTTATATTAGTTTTAATACTACTCATAATAGAACTAATTATCTTTAATTTAACAGGTATTTTAGGACCAATATTATTAAATAAGAAATTATTAAATACAATGCCTATTGGTATATAAAATGCAACATTATTTTCTAAAGAATCAATATTTTCTTCTATATTATTAACAATATTTTTAAGTATTAAATTACTTAAATAAGTATTATAATCTATCATTTCTATTTCATTATTACTGTTTCTAGTTATTTCATATAAATTATCATTATTTAAGAGTTTAAGAGTGTTTTCATCTATTGAATTATTTATAATATTAGTAGTAAATTTATTTGCTTCTTCTTTAGAATATATAAGTATATAATTAGATACTTTATTTAAAAGTATAATAAATAAAAGTATTAATAATATAAATATAGATAATACTATTAATACTTTAAATTTAATTCTTTTTTTATATTTTAGTTTCATTCTCATACTAAAATATATTATATTTTATAAAAAATATTTATAAAATAAGTAAACAACTGCTGATAAAATCAAAATAACTAATATTATAATAAATATTAATGTTTTTCTACTTCTGCTGATGTCTTCATCTAAAAAGTCATCTTCTTCTTGAGGTTCTTCTTGCTCTTCTTTTGCTGTTTCATTATTTATTTCTTCAGTATCGCTAGTATCTACCTCATCTATTTTGATTTCTTCTTTATCTGTTGTCTCTTCTTTATCTAATATATCTTTACTAGTTTCTTCACTAAGTACTGGTTCATCAACCATTAAATCATCTAATAAGCCTCCGGTATTTACTTTTTCAGTTTTTTTAGGTTTATCATTTCCATAAATTGTATCAATAAGTTCTCTTAGGTTTTCTTTACTAGTATCTTTCTCTTCTATTTTTGATATATCTAGTTTAGTTAGTATGTTATACTCAGTATTAATCAATCTTTTTTTATCATCACTTTCAAATAATTTGTTTTCTCTAGCAAGTTTTAATATTTCATTAATATCGTATACTCTATTATTAACTATTTCTTCTTTTGGTTCTTCTTCTTGTTCTTCTTTGGAAGTTTTTATTAGCTTATCAATTTCTTTTCTTTGATGATATTCACTTCTAGTAAGTTTTGCATTATCATAGTTTTTTTTAATTACAGTAGCATTATTAACGTCGATATAATCAACATCTATATCTGTTACTGTTTCATATAATTTTTTGTTTTTTTCAGTTCTTTCAAGATTTTTAGAACTTTCATATCTATCCATTCTACTCATAATAGTCACCTATCCTATTACATTGTATCATAGAATTTAAATTTTTAACAATAAAATATTCCATATTTACACTTTTTAATATATAATTATACGAGGAGGTAAATATGAAAGCAAAAGTAAATCAAAGTTTATGCATTGGATGTGGAGCTTGTGAAGCAATAGCATGTGATGAATTTACAATAAATGATGAAGGATATTCAGAGGCAATTAACGAAGTTGTAAACAAAGAAAATGAAGATGCAGTTCGCGATGCAAAAGATTGTTGTCCAACTAGTGCAATTGAAATTGAAGAAAAATAGTAGTGTCCCTACTATTTTTTAATTGTTTAAACATTCTTTAATCATTTTTTCTTCTTGTTTTAGTTTTTTACCTAAACATTTTTTTACTTCATTTTGTTTTTTTTCATCCATAGATAGATATGCAACTGTACCAATTAAAATAGGTACTGCGATCATATGAATTAAAACATCACGAAATACTTTCATCTTTTTCACCTCATAATTATTATGATTATTTATCTATTTTCTATACTAGAAATTAAAAAATCTTTTAGGCTTGTTTTTCTTGTTTCTTCTCTATTAGTTTTAATTGCTCTATCTAATGCAGATAATTCTCCGATTAAAATTAACTTCTTTTTAGCACGACTAACTCCAGTATAAATTAATTTTTTATATAACATATTACCATAATTATTAAGCAAAGGGATAATAACTATATCAAATTCGCTACCTTGTGCTTTATGTATACTTATTGTGTAACCTAGTTTTAAATTAGATAAATCACTAATATTAAATTTTACATAATTACCATCAAAATCAATAAATACTTCTTTTGTTTTATTATTTATTCTAATGATTCTACCTATATCTCCATTAAATATATTTTCATCTATATTATTTACTAAGTGGAGTACTTTATCATTTTCTTTAAAAAGTATACCATCGTGTAATATTTTATTACTTGATCTTAAATTAATTAAATCTTGAATAAAATAGTTTAAGTTATCTATACCATTATCTCCTTTATATATTGGAGCAAGTATTTGAAATTTATTAAAATCTAAATTTTTATATTCTATTACATATTCTCTTAATTTTTCTTTTAAATCTAAAGAATTAGCAGGAATAAATAATAAATCATCATCTTTATTAAAAATACTATAATCTATTATATTATTATTTATATTATGTGCTAGAACATTAATATTAGAGTTTTCTTTTTGTCTATATAGTTTAGATAAACTAATAAAGTTTACTACATTAGATTCTATTATATCTTTTAATACTTGACCAGGACCTACACTAGGTAATTGATTAGAATCTCCGATCATAATTATTTTAGTATTATCTTTTAAACCTAATAATAAATTATATAATAAATATGTATCTATCATACTAGCTTCATCTATAATAACAAATTTTACATCACTTTTGTTATCTTCATTTATATCAAATGTATCTGCTTCTTTATCCCATTTTAGAAAGCGATGAATAGTAGAACTAGGAAGATTTGTTTGTTCACTTATTCTTTTAGAGGCTCTTCCTGTTGGTGCCAGAAGTGCTAAATCTTTGATTAAATCATAATGACTTAATCCATATAATTCTTGATATAAAGTACATATTGCTTTTATAATAGTAGTTTTTCCTGTACCAGGACCACCTGTTATAACTAAAAAGTTATGTTCCATACTTTGTTTTATTGCCTCTACTTGGTTAGCATTAAATACTATGTTAAATGTTTTTTCTAGTTTTTCTATATTCTCTAAAGATATTTTTATTTTATTAGTTTCATTAGATAACTTAAATAATCTTTTAGATATATATTTTTCTGCAATATACATTTCTTTTAAATAATATTTATCATTTAATAATACTATATCTTTATTTTTTAATAATTCATTTAGAGATTCTTCGATTAAGTTTTCATCAAATATATTTAATACTTTTTTAGTATAAGCAAATATTTCTAGTTTTTCTAAATAAGTACTTCCATATGAATAATTTATTTCATTAAATACATATTTAATACCTGCTTTTATTCTATTAATATTATTATCCTCTATATTAAAATTATTTCTTAATCTATCTATTTTTCTAAAAGTTATTTCTTTTATATCATTAATTATAGAATAAGGATTATTTTCTATTAGAGAAAGGGTTTTATTTTTATAATGATTATTAATAAGTAGTGCTTCTTTACTAGAAAAACCTAGTTTAGTTAGTTCTACTATTGTTTTATAACTATCTTGATATTTAGTTAGTGCTTCATAAATAATATCTTTTTGTTTAGTAGTTATTTTAGGCACTTTATTTAATACTTCTTTATTATCAAGTATTAGGTTTAAACAGTTTAATCCAAGGGTTTCTACTACATCAGTTGCTTTAATTGTGCTTATTCCTTTGAATAAGTTACTAGATAAAAATTCTATTATATTATCTTTTTCTTCTGGTAATATAGTTTCATAACTTATAACGGTAAATTGTTCTCCATATCTATCGTGATGAGTAAGTTCTCCATTAAATACATATAAATCAGTTTCATTTAATTCATTAAAGTAACCTGTAAAAGTAATAGTTTTATTTTTATATAAAGTAAGTGTTGTATCACGAACTTTAAATAGTCCAACAGCATATCCTTTATCAGATCTAAATATATATTTTTTAAAATTTCCTTTTATATAATCCATAAGTCACCTATTTATTTATTAGAGTTAGTGATACTTTATTTTTATCTTTTAAAATATCAAGTACATAACAAGTTACTATATCTCCGACCTGTAAGACTTCACTAGGATGTTTTATGTATTTATCAGTGATCTCTGATATATGTACTAACCCATCATTTTTTAAACCTATATCTATAAAAGCACCAAAGTCTACAACATTTCTAACTGTTCCTTCAAGAGCCATACCTGGTTTTAAGTTATCAATAGTTAGGATATCACTTTTTAATAATGGTTTAACTAAATCATCTCTAGGATCTAGAAGGGGTTTTTTTAAGTTTTCTATTATATCTATAAGTGTATATTTATCAGTAGTTAAAACACTTTCTAATTTTTCTATATCTATTTCATTTAATTTATTTATTAATTCTATAGTACCTATTTTAGATATATCTAGGTTTAAATATTTTAATAATTCATAAGTTTTATCATAACTTTCAGGATGAATACCAGTTTTATCTAGAGGGTTTAATCCATCATTTATTCTTATAAAACCTATCATTTGTTCATATACTTTAGGAGTTAATCCTTTAATATTTTTTATTTCTTCTCTTGTTTTAAATTTACCTAATTTTTCTCTTTCTTTTAGAATTAAATTTATAGTTTTAGTAGTAAGTCCTGATATATAAGAAAGTATATAACTAGATGCAGTATTAATATTTACTCCGACTAAGTTTACTACTTTTGATACTACAAAGTTTAAAGAAGAATCTAATTTATTTTGTTTTACATCATGTTGATAAAGTCCTACTCCGATACCTTTTGGATCTATTTTTACTAGTTCTGACAAAGGATCTTGTAGTCTTCTTCCTATACTTATTGCACTTCGTTCTGATACATCTAAGTTAGGGAATTCTTTTATAGCAAGTTTTGATGCTGAATATATAGAGGCGCCTGCTTCATTTACTATTATGTATTTTACATTTGGTCTATCTTTTATTATGTGTGCTACAAAGGCTTCACTTTCTCTTGAGGCTGTACCATTTCCTATTGCAATAACGTCAATGTTATATTTATCTATTAAAGATAGTAATATTTCTTTTGATTTTTCTTTTTCATTTTTAGGTTCATGAGGATATATTACTTTTATATCTAGTACATTACCATTTTTATCTAAAACAGCAAGTTTACAACCTGTTCTAAAAGCAGGGTCAAAACCTAATACAGTTATTTCTTTCATTGGAGGACTCATAAGTAATTTTTCTACATTTAATGAAAAGTTATTTATGGCAGAATCACTTGCAATAGTATCTAACTCACTTCTTATTTCTCTTTCTATACTAGGGAATATTAATCTTTTATAACTATCTAATATAGCATCTTTTACTACAGGAGTTACACTACTATCTTTGTTTTTAATTATTTTAGATTCTAAAATACTAATTATTTCATCTTTATTAATATCTATAGAAACATTTAATATATTTTCTTTTTCTCCTCTATTAAGAGCAAGTATTCTATGTGGTTTAATTACTTTAACTAGTTCTTTATAATCATAATATATTTCATATACTTTAGATTCATCAGTAGCATTTTTCTTTATTTTTGATACTATGTATCCATTTTTATAAATTAAACTTCTGATTAATTTTCTATAATAAGCATTATCAGAGATAAATTCTGCGATTATGTATTTTGCTCCTTCTAGTTTTTTATCATAATCTTCTTCTTTACATTTAAAATTATTTACTATATCTTCTAAAGTCCTATTAGTAGGAAAAGACATTATTATTTTTGCTAGGGGTTCTAGTCCTAGTTCTAATGCTTTTGTAGCTTTTGTTTGTTTTTTTTCTTTAAAAGGACGATATAGATCTTCTATTTCAACTAGTTTAGAAGAAGATAATATTTTATTTTTAAGTTCTTCAGTAAGTAAACCTTTTTCCTCAATTAAGCGAATTACATCTTCTTTTCTTTTTAATAAATTTATTTGATATTCATATACATCACTTATTTCTTTAATTTGTACTTCATTTAAACCAAGTGTTGCTTCTTTTCTATATCTTGCAATAAAAGGAATAGTATTTCCTTCTTCAAGTAGTTTTAATGTATTTAATACTTGTATTTCTTTAATATTTAAGTTATTTGATATTTCTTTTATTATGTTATTATTCATTTTTACCACCTATTTAATTATATAGGAATTTTAAGAAAAAGAAAAGAAGAAAACTCTATTTATACTATTTTATAACTTCATTTTTCTTTATATTATGATGCCATTTAAAACCAAAGTCACTTCTTTTTATTTTACACGTTTCTCCGTTACCACGGTAAAAAACTATACCTTCAATATAATTATTGTTTAAATATTCTTTTATACCTTCATAAGTTCTAGGTACATCATTAAGTATTATATCACCATGATGTTTTAATACATCCTCTTTTAAATTATAAGGGTTAGCATTAAAATGAGGCCTATTAATTCATAAGTTCCATCTGGTAAATCAGGAGTTTTTTTAAATGTTTCGATATAATATTTTGCATTTGGATCATTTTCTTCACATAGCACCCAGTGCGGAAAATGACCTGTTATTTCATCTCTTTTTTCCTGACAAGGGATTGCACCCTTGGGTAATTTTCTTCCTTCTTTGTAATCAAATCTTCTGTAGATTTTGCCTTCTTTTATCATAGTACAAGTACCATCTAATTTTTCAGTATCATATCCTTCGTTATTTAGTACCCAAATGCAATCATCTTCTACTTCATTTAAGCATTTTTCTATCTTGTTATTATTAAACTCTCTTTTAAATAATGTTTTCATTTTTTTCATAAGTTTTTCCTTTATATTTTATAAAAAATCAATATCATTTACTATTACACTTAAATCTTTATGTGGGTCTTCATCATGAATTTCTACTCCTTGTTCTACTAGAGAATCTGATGTTTTAATTATATCTTCTGCAAATTCTTCTAAAACTTCGTTTCCTTTTGCTATTTCTCTTAATTTATCAGGATCTGTTTCCATAAATAGTAATAGCCCTCTTTCTAAATTAGTAAGATTATTTTTATCTTTTTCATAATCAATATCTTTTAGCATTGGTAGATAAAAAGTGATTATTTTACTATAACCTAAAGTAGTTATATCTTTTTCATCTACATCAGTTATTTCATATAATTTGTTCCATCCGTCAGGCATATAACGGCGAAAATTAATTTTACAAGATTTCTTACAACTTATGTATTTTTCTTCTTCATTATTATAAGTGTTTTCTTTTTCAGTTTTCATATTTTACCTCCATCTTATTTTTTTTCTTTTTTACTTAATTTCATCTAAAGAGTTTACTACAAGTAGGCAAACATCTTCTTTACCATTTGTGGCGTCTTTTTCCATCATAGTTAACATATCTACTAAAGTATCAATAAATTCTATTTCAGGATTAGATGCATTATCTTTGATTAAATTTAAAAGACCAGTAGAGCCAAGCATAATTAATGACAACATCGTTACTTCTTCTTTTGCAAGTTCATTATCATTTGCTAAATCATAACCCTCAAGTAATGGTAAATAAGCATTAATTATTTTACTATATCCATCATAAGAAGAATCACTCTTATCTACTTTAATCTTTTCAAGTGGACTAGTTACACCTTCAGGTACATAATTAAAAAGATTAATTTTAGTAGATTTAGTGCATTCTATATCCTTGGAATCTCTAGTAAATTTAAAGCCTTCTTTTATTAACATTTTTATCACCTCCTACTATATTATTATAGAAAAATGAGGGGTTCACCTGGTTTTTTTTTGAAAAAAATTAAAAAAAGTTTGTTTTGACATTAATAATTCTTACTTTGGAGGTAATAAAAAACTAAGATTTAATTCTGATAAAAACAAAAATATAATTACTTTGCTTTACTTTTTCATCTAGTAATTATATTTTTTATTCATAATCTAAATATATTTTAAAAGAATTGTTCTATATGTTTCTATGGGGTTTGTTAAAATGCTAATTCATTCTTGTATTAACTGTTCTTAGTAATCTATTAATCATGTCAGTGGTTTTTTCTTGTTTTATCGTTTGATTACTTTTAATAATATTTATAGATTTGTTTTTCTAAAGTGCAATTATTTTATTTTAAATCATCTTGATTTATACTTATGTACAAATTATATTATTATTTTGTATAATTTATTAGTATTATTTTTCTAAATATTCCAAACAAAATTTATAAAAATCAATATGAGGTGGTAAAAATAATCCTTCATCAATTAAAGCATTTATTTCTTCGGTAGATGCCAATTTAACATCTTCAACTTCTTCTTTTTGAATTGTAATTTCATCTATACTAACATCAATTTTTAAATAATATATATCTACAAAATCATCTTCTGTTTTTATTGTTTTAAATAATTGCAAATCTTTTTCAGATACTGACAATCCTAATTCTTCTTTTATTTCAGTAACAATACCTTCTACACTGCTTTCTCCTGATTTAGGATGGCCACCAGTTGTAGACAACATATGATATTTTTCTGGCACTGTTCTTTGGATTAAAAAATCACCATTTGAATTTTGTATCCAAACTACAATAGTTATATAATATCTATCTTTTGGAACTTTCTTACCTTTTTCTATAACTTCACCAGTTTTTTGCTTGTTTTCATCATATAAATCTCTTTTTTCCATATTAAGCTCAAATTTCTTTCATTATAAAATATAACATAAATTTTCTTCATTATTCGTGTTACCACCACTTTAACTTTTATACCTACATTATATCTTTTGTGGGCCAAAAGTAAATACATTGGCATTAATTTATACTTTTTTATAAATTCTTATGGCTTTAAATATTTCCCACATAAGAACTTCGTGTGGGAGTACAAATTCATTGTTTGCTAAACATCCTAAATTAAAACGGATATCTAATTGGGTATCTAATATATATCAAATGGCTAATATTCCTTATAAACAAACAAAAATGAGAGCTTTCGCTCTCTTCAGGGGGCATTAAGATTATATATCTTTTTGCCATTTTTAATATATTTTTTATTTATTTCTTACTTCTTTTAAATG
>CAYSEZ010000012.1:0-17847 GCA_964430375.1 uncultured Mycoplasma sp.
ATCACTCTTTTCTTATATTTATCATAACATATTTTTATAGATTTAAGTATATTTTTAACTGGTTTTACGTTTTTAATAGTAAAGTTATACAAAAAAAATCTCTCTATGTTAGAAAGATTTCTTAATACTTATTTTATTTCTATAATTGTTCTTCCTGAAACTAGTTTGTTGTTATACTCATCAAAAGCTTTATCAATATCATTGCAATCATATACTTTATTAATCATTTCATTTTCTAGTTTTAATTTTCCTTCTTCAAATGCTTTTTTTGTCATTGTCCATTCATCTCCAGGGAAAGGAGCAGAGTAGGACATCCAAGATCCTGTTAAAATAAACTCTTTTCTATTTAATTTTTCCCACATTTTTGGAGTAAATGTTATATCACTAGTTGGAGTTCCTATTATAGTTACAGTTCCTTTATTAGTTATATATTCAAAACATTGATTTATTGTACTATTAGCACCAACTGCATCAAATACATAATCAAATCCACGATTATTTGTTATTTCATTTACTTTTTCTTTATAATCATCTTTTAAAGTATTAAATACAAAGTCTGCTCCTAGTTTTAGAGCAAGTTCTTTTCCGGGTTCATCAATAACAAATACTACAATATTTTTTGCACCTAGATATTTTAACCATTGTAATGTGAAGGCACCAATTGTACCACATCCAATAACTAAAACATTTTCTTTTACTTTGTAATTAGCACATTTAATACCATGTATTGCAACAGTAGCAGGCTCAAACATTGCACCTTCTTTAAAATCTAGTTTTTTATCTATTTTTATAACATTTTCTTTTGGAACTACTACATATTCTGCAAAACCACCTTGAACTCTTGATCCTATAAAACTATAATTTTTACATAGTGAATAATTTCCATTTTTACAGTCTATACATTCATAACAAGGTACTAATGGTATTACTGCAACGTGATTGCCTGTTTCTATATCTTTAACATTTTCTCCTATTTCTGTTACTACACCTGAAAATTCATGGCCTAAAACAATAGGAAAGTAGTGGGCTGTACCTTTATTAACTCTTGGAATATCAGAACCACAGATACCACACATTTTAACATTAATTTTAACGTGATTTTCTTTTATTTTTGGTTCTTCCATTTCTTCCCATCTTATATCATTTTGTTTATATAATATTCCTGCTTTCATAAATCCTCCTATTTCAAGAAAATGCTACTAATCATATAGTTATGTTTTACTGCATAATTATAATCTTCTACTACTGATACAACGTTTGCTTTTGTAAGTTCTTCAGGAGTAGGTTTAATTATACCATCACGAACTTTAACATATTGATTAGGCATATATTGATGTAACATATTTAATGGTATTTTTGTTTCATTTAAGTTTTTAAATAATTTATTAATTGCATCTTCAACTCTTTTATCACTAAAGTAATAACGGCATCTATCTGAGAAACTATATTTTCTAGATAAGTGTAATTCTAACTCATTACCATGATAATATTTATTCCAGTTTTTAGGATTTTCTGTCATTACGTTTTCTAGAACATCTATAAAATTAGAACGTTTATCTTTATCTAAAATAAGTTCATTTTCAATCATACTAAGAGCAAAAATTGCTTCTCTTACTGCAAGTGTTAAAGCAGGTCCTACTTTTATAATTGCAATTCCGTCTTGAACCATTTCTCTTAATTTTTCAGGTGATTGGTAATCAGTAGAATGACCTTCAAATACCATATCTGGATATTCTTTTAATTTTTGACATAATTTATGAGCTTTTAATCTATCATAAGTTGCTATTTCACTATCTCCAAATTCAACACCTGGTTGGACAACTACTGCGATTACATATTTCCATAGATGATCTAATCCTCTTTTTTTAAATTCTTTTCTATATGTAATTAAAGTTTGTTCAAAATCACTTGGAGTAGTTATTTTTAATTCTTCAGTATCATTTTGTGCCCCTCCTGGAATAGGCACTTCACTACCGATTACAAATACTGGATGTACTGCATTTTCATCTTTTTTTAGTAATTCTTGATATGCTTCTTCTGCAACTTCTAAAAGTTCTGCTCCACGACGTGCAATAACTTCATCTGCAAGTCTTATTGTTCTATCATCATCTAAAACACGCATACTTGTATCTAAATGAATTTTTATATATCCTGCTAGAACACATTCTCTTACTAATTCTTTAGCATTTTCCATAGCTTCTTTTTCGTTTAAATCTTGCCATGGTTGAGGCCCTAAGTGATCTCCTCCTAAAATTATTTTTTCTTTGTCAAAGTTAATTTTGTCTGCGATTTTGTAGACATATTCTTTGAATTCAACTGGTTTCATATTAATATAACCACCAAATTGATTAACTTGATTACTTGTTGCCTCAATTACAACAAAGTCATCAAATCTTTTTGCTTGATCAAGCACTGCTTCAATTACTATTCTGTTTGCACTACAGAATGATGGTACTCCAGAGTGAATACCGTTTCTTCTTTTTTCAATCATTTTTAATAAAGGGTTTTCCATAATTACCTCCTATTTTATAACCTTTAAAAAATTATCATAATCAGCCTTATAAGTTATTTTTAAATTAACTTGATTAGTTTGTACTGCAATCATTTTTAAATTATTTTTAAGTGCTATTGCACCAGCAGAAGTCATTTGTTTTAATTCTTCATCACTTGCATTTTTAAAAATATCATAAATGATTTTAAATTTAAATGCTTCAGGAGATGCACCTGCAATAATTTCTTCTCTAGGTATTACTTCTTTTATAATGTGCGAACCCTTATCCATTTTATATGTAGTATCATATTGGAATTCTGCCAAAGTTACTGCCTCATATTTTTCTAAGTTTTCAATAACTTTAATGCATCCTTCTTTATCTACAATTGGATGAGTTGCATCGTATATCAATATATTATCATTATAATTAGCACTTTTATATTCTTCTAATCCTTTTAAAATATCTTTTGATCTGCCATTACCACCACTTATTATTTTATATATTTTATTTATACCATATTCTTTAACCCATTTTTTTGTTTCATCTATATATTTTGGGTTTGTAATAAGTGTTATATCATCTATTTCATTTATTTCGTTTAGTTGTTTTAATATATAAATAAATATTGGTTCATCTTTCACTAATACAAATTGTTTTGGTACGTCGTTTCCAAATCTTGTACCATTTCCTGCCATCATTAGTAAAAGATGTGTTTTTGCACTTTGCTTCATATTTTACCTCCTTATAGCTTGATTTTATCACAAAAAAATAATACTTTCAATAATTATAAAGATTGTTTTTATAAAAAGAAATATATAATTAAATATATAGAAAAAGATGAAAATTTATTTACAAGTTCATTTTTTACTGATACAATTATATTATTGAACGAATGGGAGGAATGTATATGAAAAAAGTGTTCATTTTAATAATGGTGTTGTTAATTTTTATAACAGGATGTACATCTAAAAAAGAAAAGGTTATAATTTACAGTAGTAACGAAGAAGTAGTAGATCAAATGCTAAAAGAAAAATTTAAAGAAAAATTTAAAGATATTGATGTAGTTATTCAATACTATTCTACTGGTAATAATGCTGCTAAAATAAAAAGTGAAGGAGAAGATACTGAAGCAGATATAGTTATTGGACTTGAAACGGCTCAATTACAAGGTTTAACTGATAATTTTGAAACATTAGATTATATTAATAAAGATGTTTATAATGAAGGTATAAATCCAGAAAGTAATAAGTATGTTATTGATATTCAGTATTCTGCATCTATTATTGTGGATAAAGATTATTTTGAAGAAAATAATTTAGAGATGCCAACTTCTTATGAAGATTTATTAAATTCAAAGTATAAAGATTTAATTGCCATTCCAAATCCTAAAACATCAGGTACAGGTTATATGTTTTATCTTAATGCCATTAATGTAATGGGAGAAAAAGAAGCGTTAAAATATTTTGAAAAATTAAATAAAAATGTTTTTAAATATACTGAATCAGGATCAGGCCCGCTTTCTTTATTAAAACAAGGAGAAGCACATATTGCAGTAGGACTTACTTATCAAGCAGTTATGGAAAATGAAAAGGGTGCAAATTATGAAATTATTGAGCTTGATACTGGTGCTTTATATAATTCTTGTGGGGCTTCTATTATAAAGGGAAAAGCAACTGATAATGTAAAAAAAGTTTTTCAGTATTATGTTAGTGATTTAATAAAAGAAATGACTGAGAATTATTATCCATCTGATATTTTAAAAGATACTGAAATTAAATTAAATAATTTTCCAAAAACAAAAAAACTTGCTGATATGACTGGTATTTATGATAATTCTGTTAAAGAAAAATATTTAAAACTTTGGGAGTATTAATGATGTATTATGAAAGAAAAAATTCTTGAAATAGAAAATTTAAAGAAATCATTTAATAATGAAGAAATATTAAAAAATATTAGTTTTGATGTTTATAAAGGAGAATTTTTATCACTTTTAGGTCCTTCTGGATGTGGTAAAACTACTTTACTTAGAATATTAATAGGAATTGAAAAACATGATGGAGGACACATTAAAAAAGATGGTAAAATAATTGATAATGTATCTCCAAGTAAAAGAAAAATAGGAATTGTTTTTCAAAATTATGCTTTATTTCCTAATATGACGGCTTTAGAAAATATAGAATATGTTTTAAGAGTTAATAAACATTCTAAAAAAGAAGCTGAAGAACTTGCTTTAAATATATTAAAAAAAGTAGGTCTTATAAATGAAAAAGATAAAAAACCTTGTGAGTTATCTGGTGGTCAAATGCAAAGAGTAGCAATTGCTAGAACGCTTGCACTAGATTCTGAAATAATTTTATTTGATGAGCCTTTATCTGCTTTAGATGCAGAAAATAGGTTAACATTAAAAAAAGAATTTAAAGAAATACAAAAGAAGTTTGGTGTTACTATGATATATGTAACTCATGATCAAGAAGAAGCATTTTCTTTATCTGATAGGGTAATGGTATTAAAAAAAGGAGAAATTGTCCAACTTGATACACCATATAATATATATAATTATCCTAAAGATAAGTATGTAAAATCATTTATAGTAGATCATCTAAACGAAAGATTAGATTCTATTAAAATATGTATGGGGGAAACAGATGAAAAATCAAAATAAAACATTTCAGATTACTACTAAGTTATTTTTAGGATTATTTTTTGTTTTTTCAATATTAGGTCCTATTATAAAATTATTTTCTAGTATTAAGTATAGTGAAATAAAACTTTTAATAAAAGAGGCACAATTTAAAGAAGCTTTATCTAATTCTTTAATTATTACCTTAGTAGCCACTGTTATATCATTTATACTCGCATATCTTTTAGCATTTGCAGTTAACAGGAGTAATATAAAATTTAAAAAGTTTTTTATATTAGTGTTTACTTTACCTATCTTAATACCATCTATTTCACATGGAATAGGGTTAATTAATTTATTTGGTGCAAATGGTATAGTTACTAAATTATTTAATTATAAATTTAATTTATTTGGTTTTAATGGTATATTACTAGGTTCTATTCTTTATTCATTTCCGGTTGCATTTTTAATGTTTTCTAATGCTTTTAAATATATGGATAGTACTTTATATGAACTTGGAGATGTAGTAGGAATGACTAAGTTTCAAAAGTTTAATAGAATTACTTTTCATTATATGAAGAAAACTATGATATCAGCATTTTTTGCAATTTTTACAATGATTTTTACAGATTATGGTATTCCTTTAGCAATTGGAGGTAAATTTTTAACTCTTCCATATTACTTATATAAAGAAGTAATTGGATTACTTAATTTTTCTAATGGCTCTATTATAGGTTTATTTTTATTAGTACCTGCGATTATATCATTTTTAATAGATACATTTGTTAAAGAAACTAATAATTTATCCTCAGTTACAAAAAAATATAAAGTACCTGATAATAAAGTAAGAGATATTTTTATGTATATTATTTCTATTATTGTAACATTATTTTTATTTATTTTATTTGGTTCATTTATATATTTAGGGTTTGTAAAAAGTTTTCCATATGATATGTCATTTTCGCTTGATCATTTAGTATATATATTTAAAAACGATGCATTATCTAATATCATAAATTCATTAATTATATCAATAGTAGTTTCTATACTTGGAACTTTTATTGCATATATTGCTGCATATTTTGGTGCAAGAGAAAAAAGTATTAGTAGTAAATTAATTCATATTATATCTATTACTACTTTAGCAATACCTGGTATTGTACTTGGTTTATCTTATGTTTTCTTTTATAAAGGAACATTTATATATAATACATTTATAATTTTAATTATAGTAAATATTATTCATTTTTTTGCTTCTCCTTATCTACTAGCATATAATACGTTATCAAAATTAAATGATAAATATGAAGAAGTGGGACTTACTTGTGGTATAAGTAAATTATCTATTATAAAAGATGTATTAATACCTAATAGTTATTCTACGATTAATGAAATGTTAAATTATTTCTTTGTTAATTCAATGATTACTATATCTGCGATTACCTTTTTATATAATGTAAGCACTATGCCTGCATCGTTATTAATTAATAAATATGATGGTTATTTAATGCTTGAAGAAGCAGCGCTTATTTCATTTTTAATTTTTGTGATTAATGTATTATTTAAAATATTAACTAGATTTATATTTAAAGGAGGTAAAAATAATGAAGTATAATCAGTTTAGAGTTTTAGTATTTTTAGAAAAAAATAGTAGTGAAAAAATTTCACAAAGAAATATAAGTAAAAATTTGGATATATCTTTAGGTTCTGTTAACAAAATAATTGAAGAGTTAAAAAGTAATAATTATATAGATGAAAATTTAAAATTAACAGAAGAAGGGTATAAAGTATTAGAGCCATATCGTGTAAAAAAAGCAATATTTTTTGCCGCAGGGTTTGGAAGTAGATTAAGACCTATAACTTTAAATACACCAAAGCCACTAGTTAGAGTACATAATACTAGAATAATAGAAACATTACTTGATGCATGCATTAAAGCAGAAATAGAAGATATAATAATAGTAAGAGGATATTTAAAAGAAGAGTTTGATATTTTATTAAAAAAATATCCTAATATTAGATTTATAAATAATGATTTTTATAGTGAGCAAAATAATATATCATCTGCTTATGTAGCAAAAGAAGAACTTGATAATTGTTATATTTTGGAATCTGATTTATATTTAAGTAATAGTGATTTAATACAAAAATATGAATATAATACTAATTATTTAGGTAAATATGTAGAAAAAACAGATGATTGGTGTTTTCAAACTAAAAATAAAAAAATTTTAAAATATGATCGTGGTGGCGTTAATTGTTATCATATGTATGGCCTGTTACATTTAACTTATGAAGATAGTATTAAATTAAAAGAGGATTTAGATTATTTTTATAATAATACACCTGGTGCTAAAGATTGTTTTTATGATGATGTTATGTTAAAGTTTTATAAAGACAAATATGATGTTTTTGTAAGAGAGTGTAAAGAAGGGGATATAATAGAAATAGACTCATTTAATGAGTTAAAAGAAATAGATAGTTCATATAATATTTGATATTATCTTTTTTTTATGGTACAATTAATTATATAAAAAAATTATAGATTCGAGGTTATGAAATGAAAAGATTTATAAATGAAATAAAAAGATATAAAAATTATATTATTTATGCAGTAAAATCTGAATTAAAAACTGAAATAATTAATTCATATTTAGGATGGTTATGGCTTATCTTAGAACCACTTGCTTTTATGTTAATATATACATTTATCGCAGGAGTTGTTTTCAAGTCTTCAGTAGAATACTTTCCGGTTTTTGTTTTTATAGGTTTATCTATATGGAATTTCTTTAATAAAATGGTATGTCAAAGTGTTAAACTTGTAACTAATAATAGAGATACTGTTACTAAAGTATATTTACCTAAATATGTTTTAGTTATAATAAAAATGGGTGTTAATTTATTTAAAATGTTTGTTTCATTTTTATTAGTATTCTTATTTATGGTAATTTATCAGGTACCTATTTCTATAAATGTATTATGGTTTATTCCAATATTATGTTCTACTATTTTATTTACATTTGGTGTTTCTTGTTTTATTATGCATATTGGAGTATTTATTGAAGATTTATCTAATTTAATTAATATTGCTTTAAAAATGATATTTTATTTCACAGGTATATTTTATGATATATCTACTAAAATAAACAATCCATCTTATAGAGTTATACTTTTAAATTTTAACCCTTTAGCTAACTTTATATATAATATGCGTAATGTTTTAATGTATCAAACAGTTCCTTCATATTTAGGACTTGGTATATGGACTTTAATAGGCTTTGTTTTATGTATATTAGGAATAAAAACTATTTATAAATATGAAAATACATATGTAAAGGTGATGAGATAATGAAAAAAGATATAGCGGTAACTGTAAAAGATTTACATGTTTATTATAGAGACTTAAATAGATTTTCTTTAAAGAAAACAGGTATAAAAAAGGGTAGTGGAACTGGTAAAATATTTAAAGCAATAAAAGGAGTATCATTTGAAATACCTAAAGGACAAATACTTGGTATATGTGGTAAAAATGGAAGTGGTAAATCAACATTGCTTCGTGCAATATGTGGAATCTTTTCTGCAGATAAGGGTTCTATAGATTTACATAATCATAGTGTTTCTCTTTTATCAATTGGAGTAGGGTTTCAAAAGCAATTAACTGGATATGAAAATATTTATTTATCAGGAATGCTTTTAGGATATTCTAAAGAAGATATAGATAAAAAAGTAAATGAAATAATAGAGTTTTCAGAACTTGGAGATTTTATTTATAAACCAGTAAGAAGTTATTCGTCTGGTATGTATTCTAAACTTGCATTTTCTATTACTGCGATTTTAGAAGCAGATATAATTTTAATAGATGAAGTTTTATCAGTCGGAGATATTCACTTTAAAGAAAAAAGTTATAATAAAATGAAAGAATTAATTAGTGATAGTGAAAGAACTGTTGTAATTGTATCACATAGTACTAATACTTTAGTAGATTTATGTGATAAAGTAATTTGGCTACATGAGGGAATTATAAAAGATGAAGGAGATCCAGCAGAAATAATGGCTAAATATGAAGAATTTATGAGAAAAGATGATAAATAAAAAATGTGCGTTTTTGCACATTTTTTATTTATCTAAATCTTTTAATATTTCATCTATTTTTTTAATTAATAATCCATTTCTAGTATTTTCTTTTGCTTTATTTAATAAGTCAGTAGCGGCTTTTATATTATTTTCTTCTAAATTATATAAAGCATTGATATACATAACTTCTCCAAAAGTAGGGTAAGTATTATTAAATTTATTTATTTCTTCTTGTTTTTCTTTTTTATCTTTTATTAAACTATAGTATTCTAAATAAAAGTTTATACAATATGGATGTTTTTTAAATAAATTAATTTTATCTTTATTATCTTTTTTAGAAATATGTTTTACATTATCCATTAATTTATTTAAGGCATTAAATTCATCTTTTAAAATCTCTTTTATTTTTGGACTTTTAAGTATTTTTCTAGCATTATAGAATTCTCCACACATAATTAATGTATACACTATATCATATAAGAACTCTTTATCATCAAAGAATAAAAGACCATTATTTAAGTAAGTTTTTTTATTTTGGTATGAATAATAATTATTTAGATATTCTCTTATCTTTCCATATTCATTATTTTCAAATAATTCTTTTACTTCATTTATATCAACTTCATTATTTATTTCTAATTTATCACGATAAAACTTTAAATTACTTATTTTATTATTTGCTTTTTTTGTTAGATTACATTTTTTCATTTTAATCATTTTTAATTTTTGATATGCTTTATTAGTTTCTTTTTTGTCTATAAAACTCATATAATCATCTTGATATAAATAATAAGGTACATATAGATTAAAAACTCTTTTACTTGGCAATCTGTCTTCTGGAAGAGGTATAATATACCAAGATTCTCCATAAGAAGATTCTAAATATTCTTCATATTTAATTGGTATTGGTACTGTTATTCTATCAAAAGGAACGTATAATTGTTTTTCAAAAATATCTTTATTTAGTTTCATTTGTTTTTGCCATCTGTAAGCATAATATTTTGAATTTTTATTTTTATTGTTAAAAATAAGTTTTCTTAAAAAAGCTAAGAATTTATCTCTACCAAATATTTTCATTAATAAATTAGATATATTTACTAAAAATGAAATATTTCTATTATATCTTAATTCATTAGGATTTAGTATTTGTCCATATAAGTAAAATAATGCATTATGTATTTTACGTAAGTATTTATTATCAATATATTCATCTGCGATTAATACATCTAAATGATATCCATAGGTAGAATCAAGTAATGAATATGAATAGTATACTTTTGTAGATTTTTTATTAAATATTTTCCCTGTATATAATGTATGATTTGGATTGTTTTCTATACAAACAAACTCTGTATCTTTAATAGGATTATTTTCCATAACTTTTACTAGTTTTTTCCAATTGTCATAAGTTAGTAAAACATCAACATCATCATCCCATGGAATAAAACCACCATGTCTAATTGCTCCGAGTACTGAACCTGAATCAACAAAATAGGTAATATTGTTTTGTTTACATACATTATCAAAGTTTTCTAATAAAGTAACAAAACAATTTTGTAAGTCTTTTAATTGACCATCTTTTGTTTTATTTTTATCTTTATAAGTGAAATCTATATTACATAGATGCTTTTCTGGAGTATTTTTAAGTAACCAATTAGCAAGTTTTTCTTGTTTGTCATATTTTAAATAGTCAATTGTAACATCAAATATATCTTTATCAAAACATAATCCCATATTTAAGTCATAATATTTTTTTATTTCATATAAATAATCTTTTAATATATTTTCTAATTCATTATATTTTTTTTCTTTATCTAGTTTTAGTATATTATCTTTTTTATCTTCATATAATTCTAAAAGTTTAAATCTAGAATGAGTTCTACTTACTAAATCTCTATAATTTTTTGTTATTTTTTGTAAGTCTTTTTCTTTTTTCTTTGGTGTATTAGCTTTTTTAATTATTTTTTTATTTATTTTAATATTATTATTTTTAAGTTCTTCTTCATAATCATTAAAAGATATAGAAGTATTTGTGATAACATAACCAGGTATTTTAGTTTTTATTTCTTTTAAATACTTATAACCAAGTCCATAAGTTTCTTCTAAATATAAATCTAAATTTTTAGGTACTGTAATAGAAAAATTATTTAATTTAACTTTTTTATAATTTTTATAATCTTTTCTATTAGTTTTTATTTCTATATATATACCTTTAGAATTATTTTTATCATATAAATCATAATATAAAGTATTTTTATTAATATATCTATATACTAAATTATGACTTTTATCATATATTTTTTCTACATTTCTATTTTTATTAATTAAACCATTAGGATTAATCAATTCATTATCTATAATAGAAACATTAAACTTTATGTTATTGTCTATTTCTATATTATTATATATATTAATTAATAAATCTCCTTCCACATAATATTTAATTTTGTTTTTTTCTAGATATTTTACTAATTCATTTAGTAATTCTAGTTTTTTTTCCATATATTTATTCATTTCGACCACCTAGATTTATAATACCATATTATTATTAAAATAGATATATTTTTTTATGTTTTTGTTTAATATTGTTGAGTTTTGTAAAAATATATATTATAATTTTTTTAGATAGGAAGTGTATTATATGGAAAATAAAGTAGTAATAACCAATATATTCTGGAAAAGAACTTATTTATTTGTTGAATACGAATCAGAAAAAGAAGTAGAATTATCAATAGTTAAAACAAAGACTATAGAGGAAGAAAAAGAAATAATTAAAAGTCATGTTTTAGAAACAAAAAAATTAGAAGAAAATAAATATCGTTCTAAAATAAATATTACAATCGCAGAAACTAGAGCCTTATTAGAACAAGGTAAATGGTGTTTTATTATAGATAATGATTATAATAATAAGCCTTTAATTAGTGAAAATATCTTATATAATATTGAAGATATATCTAGAGTATTTTTATATAGTAATAAGTATTATGCTTATATAATTACATTTGAAATAAATAAAAATATAGATGACAAAGAAGAACTAGAAAGTTTTTATTTATCTCTTAGAGCAGATTATTATGAAAAAAACTTTAAACCTAATAAAAGAACTTTTAGAGAAGTTAGAAAAAATAGTGGTTTTAAAGATTTATTACATAAAGTATTTATAAGAGTAGCTAAAATTATATTAAATATTTATTATCAAATTCTTACTCATATAACAATTAAAAATGGTAAAAGAGTGCTTTTTATGTCTGAAAATAGAGAAAGAATAATGGATAATCTAGAAGCAATAGATAAAAGAATGAAAGAAAGAGGACTTGATAAAGAATTTAAAGTGTCATATAGTTTTAGAAATATTTTTAAAAGTGAAGTTCAAAATCCTTTTAAATGGATATCAGTTATTACTAAAATAGCTATGCAAGACTATATTTTTGTAGATGATTATGTACCTGTTTTTTCATTTTTAAAACTTAATAAAAAAACAACATTAGTACAAACTTGGCACGCAGGTTTTGGTTTTAAATTAGTAGGTTTTGGAAGATTCGGTATTAATGGTTCTCCTCATCCTGTTCAGTCTTGTCATAGAAAATATACATATGGTATTGTAGGAAATAATAATTTAAAAGAAATTTATTCTGAGGTTTGGGGTATTAATAAAGAATCACTTCTTGCTACAGGTATGCCTCGTTTAGAACATTTTTTAGATAAAAATTTAATTGAAGAAAAAAGAAAATACTTTTATGAAAATTATCCTGAGTTTAAAAATAAAAGAGTAATAAACTTTGCTCCAACTTACAGAGGTAGTAATCAATATAATGCATATTATGATTATAGTAAACTTGATTTTGATAAATTAACTGCTTATTGTAAAAAAACTAATTCAGTGTTTATATTTGGTAAACATCATTTTATAAGAGAAGAAATACCAATAAAAAAAGAACACGAAGGGTATTTATATGATTTTTCTAAATATAAATTAAATGATACTTTTTATATTACTGATGTTTTAATTACTGATTATTCGTCTTGTTTTTATGACTTTTTATTACTTAAAAAACCAGTTATATTTTATACTTATGATAAAGCAATTTATTCTTCAACTAGGGGAGTACATAGACCAATTGACAAAGTTGCACCAGGTATTGTTTGTAATAATTTTGATGAACTTTTAAATGCATTAGATAGTACTAATAAAAAAGATTTTGAAATAAAAGACTTTTTAATAGATAAATGTTTAACTAATGAAATGTTAGCAAGTGATCAAATTATTGATTATGTACTACTTAAAAAGGATGTAAAAGGTTTATGAAAATATTAGTATTAAAGATAGGAATATTTTTATTAAATATAATATATACATTTTTTAAACTATTTAAAACTAAAAATAAAATTACTTTTATAAGTAGACAAAGTAATGAAATAACTTTAGATTATAAGTTACTAGTAGATAAATTGAAAAAAACTCATAAAGATTATGAAATAGTAGTATTAACTAAAAAAATAGAAAATAAATTTTTATATATGTTTCATATGTTAAAACAAATGTACCATATAGCAACTTCTAAAGTAGTAATATTAGATTCATATTGTATAACAATTAGTGTTTTACATCATAAAAAAAGTTTAAAAGTCATTCAAATATGGCACGCAATTGGCTCTATGAAAAAATTTGGATATGCAATGATTGGTAAAGAAGAAGGATCTTCTAAAGAAATAGCAAATGTTTTTAAAATGCATAAAAATTATGATTGTATTTTAATATCTTCAAAAAGTTTTATAAAAGATTTTATCGAAGGTTTTAATGTAAGTGAAGATATAATAAGAGAAATTCCTTTACCTAGAGTAGACTTGTTACTTGATAAGAAATATAAAGAAAGTGTAAGAAAAAAATTATATAAAAAGATTCCGGATTTAAAGAAAAAGAAAAATATACTTTACTGTGGAACTTTTAGAAAAGAAGAAAGTAAAAATAGTAAAAATATAGATAATTTAATTAATGAAATAGATTTTTCTAAATATAATCTTTTATATAAACCACATCCTTTTAATACTATAACAAGTGATGATAAAAGAATAATTAAAGACTTTGAAAGTACTTTTGAAGCACTTATGGTAAGTGATTATGTTATATGTGATTATTCTAGTATTATATATGAAGCAGGGTTATTAGAACTTCCTATTTATATATATGCTTATGATTATGAAGAATATATTAAAAAAAGAGAATTAAATTTTGATATGAAAAATGAAATACCTACTTTGTTTACTAAATCACCAAAAGAAATAATTAAAAAAATAGAAAATAATGAATTTGATTATAAAAAATTTAAAGAATTTACATATAAAAATGTTACTATACCTAAGAATAAGAGCTGTACAGATTCTATAATTGAAGTAATAGATGAATATTTAATGGAGAAATGATTATGAATGTAGTAAAAAAAGAAAGATTTTCTGGAATAGAACTTTTAAGAATTATTATGATGTTACAAATAATATTTTTACATATTTGTGATAAAGGTGGATATGATATAGTAGCAAAAGAACTGGGAGGAATACATCTTAAATTTGAATATGCTTGGTGGTATTTAAGTAGATGCCCTGTATACGTATTCTTTATATTAACTGGTTTTTTCTTGATAAAAAAAGAAATGAATTTTAATGATGTTAAAAAAAGAATATTAAAAATATATATTCCAATGTATTTTTATTCATTATTAATTCCACTTCTTATGGTTTTATTTAAAATGTGTTCATTTAGTGATATTAATATAGGTAAATCTTTAACACCTTTTTTAAGTAAAGAATGGTATTTTTTAACGGGATATATAATTGTAATTATATTAAGTCCTTTTCTAAATAAACTAATAAAAAGTCTTACTAAAAAAGAATACAGAACTTTATTAATTATTTTATTATTTATATTTTCTATTTGGTGTCCACTTTCTAATTTAAAACCATTAAGTAATTTTTTTAGCACTAGTCAAATAATTTCTAATCAGGGTGGCAAGAGTTTATATGATTATATTTTTATGTATTTACTTGGTGGCTATTTATCATTATATTCCACAAAATCAGATAAACCAAAACTTAAATATTTAGTAATATTTGTAGTTTGTGCAGTAATGCAGTGTCTTATTGGATATTTATATCATCCTTATATTAAAATAAGTGGATATAATGATAACTTATTTACTGTAATCCAGTCTATATGTTTAGTTTTATTCTTTAAAGATTTAAAATTTAAGTCAAAAGTGATAAATTATATATCTAGTTTTACATTAGAAATATATATTATACATGAACATTATATGTTTAAATATTACATGTGGGATAATATTTTTCCGTTACATAATATAAGTTTTTATAAAGTATGGTATTACCCATTTAAAATAGTATTAGTATGTTTAATAGTATTTATATCTTGTATGATAATTGAATATTTAAGAAGATTATTGTTTAAGGGTATCAATTTATTAAAAAATAAAATTGTATATTTATATAAAACAAAGTTACTTAAGAATTAATAAAATAGTAACATAAAATTAAAGGAACTTTCTTAAAGAAAGTGTCTTTTTGAGGATATAATATTATTTGTGGAGGTGTTTTATGCATTTTTTTATCCAACTTATAAAAAATCAAACTTTTTTAACAGTTGTTTCTGGCACTATTGTATACGTGTTAAGTCAATTGTTTTTAGAACTAGTTATTAATCCAAAAAAAGAATATAAACAATTGAAACAAAAAGTGCAATATACTATAAGCATGTATTGTGGTTATTATACAAGTCCATATAACTTGTTGAACAAAGATTCTAATGTAAGACCAGTTGAAGAATATCGAATAGCAAGTATGGAATTAAGGAAAATCGGTTCTGAACTTGCTAGTTATATTGGCACAGTGCCTAAAATTAAATTTAAAAAAAGAAAAAAGTTATTAGAAGTTCAACATTCATTAATAGGTTTATCAAATGGATTACATATTTATAGAGACTATAATCCACTCAAAGATAATTTGGAACGTGATAAAGTAATAAAAAAGAATTTAGGACATAGGTGATTATAAATTAATTTTGTAGCAATGGGACATATTCCAAATAAATGAAGAAAAAACTAATCTAAATTCAATGTGATATAGAAAATTTAAAAATTAAAAAATTAAACCAAAAGCACACATAATTATTGACAAATGTGTGTTTTTGGTTTAATATAATATTAGGTGATGAAAATGATTTGTTCATATAAAGAATTAAAAGAAATATATGGTTCTGGATATCAGATTAATAAAGCGATTAATTCTGCTAAAATATATAAACTTGAATCTGGCTTATATTCTGATAAAAAAAGTAATCATTATTTAGAAATATTTACTAAAAAATATCCTAAAGCAATTATAACTCATGATAGTGCATATTTTTATCATAATTTAACTGATGTTATTCCAAGTAAGATATTTATGACAACTGATAGAAATTCAGGAAGATTTAATGATAAAAATATTGTTCAATTTTTTAGTATAGATACTTTGTATAATTTAGGTAAAACTTCTATTAAATATGAGGGAATTGATATTAATATATATGATAAAGAAAGGATGTTATTAGAATTGGTTAAAAATAAAAATCATATGGCTTATGATTATTATAAGGAAATAATAGAAAATTATAGAGATATTAAAGATGAATTAGATGTTTATAAATTGCAAAAATATGCAGATGTTTATTCAAATGGAGAAAAATTAATGACTATGATTCAAGATGAGGTATTTTAATGGAACTTGGTAGTTTAGTTAATCTTTATATGGAAAATGGCTATGAATTTATAGATGCAACACAAAAAGTAGTACAAGATATTATTTTGCTAAAAATTTCTAAAAGTTCTTTAAAAAATAATATAACTATAAAAGGTGGAGTAGTAATGCATAATATTTCAAAAAATAAACGTCGTGCAACCAGAGATATAGATTTTGATTTTATAAAATATTCATTAGAAGATAATTCAATAAAAAAATTTATAGAAAAATTAAACAATGAAAATGATGGAATTAAAGTTTTTCTAAATGGCAATATAGAAAAACTGCGTCATCAAGAATACAATGGTAAAAGAGTATATATATCTTTAATTGATTTGAATAACTATAGAATTGATTCAAAATTAGATATTGGTGTACATAAAGATTTTGACATATTACAAGAAGAATATTGCTTTGATTTAAATATTATAAATAAAAGCGTAACGTTGCTTATTAATTCTAAGGAGCAAATATTTGCTGAAAAACTAAAATCATTGTTAAAGTTTGCATATAATTCCACTAGATATAAAGATATATTTGATTTTTATTATTTAATTAGATATGGTAATTTAAATTGTAAAAAATTAAAAGAATATATTGCTAAAATGATTTTTTATGATAATTCTTCTAGTATAAATAATTTTGAGGATGTATATAAAATGTTATATCAAATATTAAATAATAAAAGATTTGTTTCTAAACTAAATAACTTAAAAGTTAATTGGTTAGATACATCATTAAAAGAAGTTATAAGTTGTATATTAGATTTTATAAAATATTTAGAAAAAGAAGAAATGGTATTATAAATTACATTATAAAATAAATAGTTTATTTCCATTTTTTTAATAATATAATTTTTTTATAAAAGCAAAT
>CAYSEZ010000013.1:0-17645 GCA_964430375.1 uncultured Mycoplasma sp.
AGTTAAGAGAAAATCAAATGTATGCATCAAGAGAAACTGGATATAATGAAGGTCTAGAACAAGGTTCTTTAGAAGAAAAAAAATCAATTGCAAAAAAACTACTTGATATGAGTATGACTATTAAAGAAATATCTAAAGTAACTGGTTTAAATCAAAAAGAAATAAACACTCTAAAAAAAGATTTATAATTAATCTTTTTTAATTTAAAAAAATAAAAAGTTTATAAAAAAATCAGAAACTGATAAAAGATTTTATCAAAAAGATTATTAAAAAAGACAATAAATCTTTAAATAAAGACCAATTATGTTTTAAAAGTATAAAAAATCAAAATTTAAAAAACTAAAAATAAAAATAAATGTGTTTTAAGACACTTTTTTAATTGACTAATATTATTTTAAAATATATAATGAAATGGGTAAGTGATGATTATGGAATATAAATTTAGAGATAAAATGTTAAATAATGATAAATTTAAAGAAACTTTTAATAATTTATTAAGTTCAGGAAGAATTATAGATATACCTAGTGATATATGGAAAATAATTAGTAATGATAAAACTATTATTAATATTAATGATGAAAATATTACTTTTTTAGATATATTTGAAAAAGGATATAATGAAGGTAGATGTTATCAATGTAGTACTAATTTAGCTTTATTACTTTATATTAATGATTATGAAGTAAGCCAAGTAATTGGAAAAAATGCTTATTTTAAAGGTACTAGTGGTTCTCCCTCTGGAGGCCATTACTGGCTTGAAATTAAATATAATGGAGATTATTATGTTCTTGATACATCACTTCTATGTATGATTAAGAAATATAGTTCTTATTCTTTAGGATATAATGATATAAAAAGTATTAATGCTAAAGATATGTTATTACATGGAGATTATTATAATATTTATTTAAAACTGAAAGAAGGTAGTAAAAGATTATGAAAAAGATATATATATTTGGACACAAAAATCCTGATACAGATAGTGTTACTAGTGCAATTGCTTTATCTTACTTAAAAAATAGTTTAGGTCATAATACTGAACCTAGAGTATTAGGTAAATTAAATAATGAAACTTTATTTGTACTTAATTATTTTAAAATCAAAGAACCAAGATACTTAGAAGATGTTAAACTTCAAATAAGAGATTTAAATTATTATAAAGATTATTATTTACCTGAGACAAGTTCTATAAAAAAGACATATGATTTTTTAATAGAAAAAGATATTACAGGTATACCTATAGTAGATTCTAATAAAAAATTAAAAGGAATTACTACTTTAAAAGATATAGCAAAAAAAGTAATAGATGTTAATTATAATAATTTAAATACATCTTATAGTAATGTTCTTGAAACACTTGATGGAAACGAAATACTACGTTTTGATGAAGAAATAACTGGTAATCTTTTAGTAGCTAGTTTCAGAAGTACAACTTTTTTAAATCAAGTTGAACTTAATAGTAATGATATCCTAATAGTAGGAGATCGCCATAGTATTTTAGAATATGCAGTAAATTCTAAAGTAAAAATGATAATTATTGTAGGTAACAATACTATAAAACCTGAAATGTTAGAACTAGCTAAGAAAAATAAAATTAATATTATATCTACATCTTATGATTCTTTTCATACTGCAAAACTTGTTATATTATCTGATTATATTAAAAATATATTATCAAGTGATAGATCATATCGTTTTACTGAAAATGATTATTATGATGAATTCTTATCTCTAGCTACTAAGTTAAAATATAATAACTATCCAATAGTAGGTAAAAATGATATTTGCAAAGGATTAATTAGAATAACTGATACTTTAAAGAAAAATAAAAAGAAAGTTATTTTAGTAGACCATAATGAATATGAACAAAGTGTTGATGGTATAGAAGAAGCTGAAATAATTGAAGTAATAGATCATCATAGAATAGGTAATATTTCTACTAATAATCCAATTAATTTTAGAAATATGTCTGTTGGTAGCACTAATACAATTGTATATAATTTATATTTAGAAAGCAAAGTAGATATTCCATATGAAATGGCAGGACTAATGATTAGTGGAATATTATCTGATACTTTAGGACTTACTAGTCCTACTACTACAAAAAAAGACATTGAAGCAGTTTTATCTTTATCAAAAATATTAAAAGTAGATTATAACGATTATTTTATGGAAATGATGAAGGAAGGTACTTCGCTTAAAGGATTATCTATATTAGATATATTAAATCAAGATATGAAAGCATATGAAGTAAATAATAAAACTTATTGTATATGTCAAGTAACTACTATGGATCAAGATTTTATTTTAAATAATAAAGATAACTATTTAAAAGAAATTGAAAATATAAAAAATAATAATAAATATGATGTTGTTTTATTCTTAATTACTAATATAATAGATAATGGTTCTTATTTATTATATTCTAAAGGTTCTGAAGATAGTATAAGTATTATATTTAATACAAATAGTATAAAACAAGGAATGTTTTTAAAGAAGATTGTATCAAGAAAAAAACAAGTTGTATCAAAACTTGGAGATATTTAAAATAAGAGTTAAGTTTAATTCTTATTTTTTTATTCTATTACATATTTTTTAATTTTTTAGTAAAAAATATAAATATAAATATCGACAAAAATTGATATTAATGTTATACTTTTTATAGTAGAAGAGGTGTTAGTGTGAATAAACTTAGTAATAAATTTAAAATAATATTTAGTATATTAATAATAGGTATAATTTTACCTGTATTTATATTATGTTCTTTTTATAGACCAACTACACTAAATAAATACATAGTAAGTAAAATGTATAACGAACCAGTAAATAGTTATTTTAAAGATCAAAATTTTTATAATTGTATAATAGATGCTTATAATAAAGAAAATAACACTAGTTATACATATGATTATAATTTAAATGAAGAAGAACTTAGTAGTATTAAAAAGCTAGAGTGTTCTAATATTGATTTAGAAAATTTAACAGGATTAGAAAAACTAAATAATTTAGATAATTTAGTTATTTCTAATAGTAATTTAAAAGAAATAGATTTAAGTAGTAATATTAATATAACTAATTTAGACTTATCTAATAATGAAATAACTAATATAGATATAAGTAGTAATACTTTATTGAAAACTTTAAATTTATCTAATAACAAATTATTAAATATAGATTTAAGCAATAATATTAATTTAGAAAGTTTAAATTTAAACAACAATAATTTTAAAACTACGCAGACTATATATATTAATAAAACATATAATATTAATCATGAATCTTTTATTACATTACCAAATAATAGTGAAAGCAAGTTATTTGAAATAAATAATATTAATTCTGATATTATTACTAATCAAAATGAAAATACAATTTTATCTAATAAAGCTGGAGAATATAATATTACTCTTACATACAAAACTATAAATGATAGTAGTCTTTATAATGTTAAATATACTTTATTAGTAACAGAACTTACATCATCTAAATATATTATAGATAATGAAAACAATAAAATATATGCACCTCATAATGAAATAATAGATGAAAACATAATAAATAATTTAAATATAAATTATGGTATTATAGAGTATTCTGATAATAAAATTATAGTAAAATATGATGATGAAATATTAAAAGAATTTACAATAGATAATCTTAGTATTTCGTCTGATAATTCAAAAGTAAAAGTGTATGATGATTTTATTTACGCTATAGATGAAATTAATAATAGTGATATTACTAGTAACTATGGTTTAATAAATATAAATGATGATATGTTAGAAATAAAATATGAAGACAAACTTATAGATAGTTATCCTATTGCTAAGTTAAAAACTAATTATGTATTATACAATAATAATATATTTATTGGTACAAATGATATAGATTTAAATAACTTTATTACTAATTGTTCTATTAATATAGAAAATAATACTTTGAAAATAGAGTATAATAATATACTTATAGATAGTTATAATATAATAGGTATAAAATTTAATAATTACGATGTTTATAACGATGTAATTGTAATAACTGATGAAATATCTTATGATAATTTTATTGCTAATGTAGTTGAAAGTGGAGTAACTTATAAAATATATAATGAAGAAGATGAAGCAAAAGATGGAGTTATATCTTCAGGTATGGTAATTAATGTATATAAAGATGATTATTTATTAAGTAGTTATGCACTTACTAATGAGTATTTAAATATGGATAGTTTAACTATTAATGATAATTATATATTAAATATAAAAGACGAAACTAAAGTTAAAGATTTTATAAATAACATAAATACTACTGGTAGTATTTATCTATATAAAAACAATAATAAACTATTAGATGATGATATAATTGGAACAGGGTGTATAATAAAAATAGAATTAAATAATACTTCTGTTGAATATATTTTAGTAGTTAAAGGTGATGTAGATGGAGATGGTATTATAACCGCTAGAGATTCTTCTTCTGTATTAAAACATTCTGTTGGTATATTAGAATTAGAAAATGAATATTTTATTGCAGGTAATATAGATGGAGATAATATTATAACTGCTAGAGATGCTTCATCTATATTGAAATATAGTGTAGATATTATAGAAAGTTGGTAGGAGGTAAAATATGAAAAATAGAATATCAAAAATATTATTTACAGTGGCACTTTTTATTACATCTTTTATTGGATTTATAGATGTAAATGCTTTTAATACTTCACTTAGTCCTAGTAAAACAACAGTAAATCCTGGAGATACTTTTACTATTAGTATAAAATTATCTTCTTTAACAGACAATATTACTAGTGCTAATTATAATGTTACATATGATAGTAATTTATTTACTTATGTAAATTGTAGTGAAGTAAATGGTTTAATAGTTAATGAAAAATCTAATCCTATTAAGCTTGGTTATGCTTCAACTAGTGGAATAGGAAATGGAGTATTTGCTACAATGACATTTAAAGTAAATACTAGTATTACAAGTGATACAACTGGTGAATTTAAATTATCATCTGTTGCTAATTCAATCGCAGATATAAATGAAAATGTTTTATCTAGTAATGATACAGGAACAAGTGTAAAAGTACATGTTGTAAGTACTAATAATGATTTATCTGATCTAAAGGTAAATGGAACTTCTATTAAAGATTTTAGTAAAGATAAAACAAATTATGAAATTACTACTGATGAAAGTAGCATTAAACTAGAAGCAATAACTGCAGATTCAAATTCTAAAGTAACTGGAATAGGAACAAAAACACTTGCATATGGAGAAAACACATTTAATATAGTAGTAACAAGTGAAAAAGGCGCTACAAAAACATATAAAGTTGTTGTTAATAGAACTGATACTAGAAGCGATGATGCAACTTTAAAAAATATTTCCATAGATGGTGTAAGCTTTAGTTTTAAAAGTGATAAAAATACTTATAATTTAACTATTGATAAAGAATCTGTTAATATAAGTGCAATAAAGAATAATGAAAAATCTACTATATCTGGAGATGTAGGTACTAAGAAATTAGTTTATGGTAATAATACATTAAGAATTACTGTAACAAGCGAAAAAGGTACAAAAAATACATATACTTTAAATATTACAAGAAAAGATGCTAGAAGTGCTAATAACAATTTAGCAAGTTTAAAATTAAGTGAAGGAACACTTGATTTTAAAGCTTCCACTACAGTTTATGATGTAACTGTTAATAGCAATGTTGCTACCATTACTGTCAGTGCCACTCTAGCAGATTCTAAAGCAAGCTTTGTTTCTGGTTATGGCCCTAGAACTATTAATTTAGTTGATGGTAACAATAAATTACTAATAAAAGTAAAAAATGAAAAAGATGAAGTTAAAACTTATACAATAAATATTAATAAAGACGATGGTAGAGAAACTAATGCTGATTTAGAATATTTAAAAGTAGAAGAAGGAACAATAGAATTTGATAAAGATATTTTAGAATATAAAATTACAGTAGAAAACGATATAAATAATATAACATTAAATACCAAAGCTATTAGTTCTAAAGCAAAAGTAGAAATTACTAATCCTACTTTAGTAGTCGGAGAAAACAAAGTTAAAATTTTAGTAACTGCTGAAAATGGTGCAACTAAAGAGTATGTTATTACAGTAATAAAAATGGAACCAAATGCTATTTTATCTGATAATAATTACTTAGAAAATATCTTAATTGAAGGATATAGTTTAAATTTTGAAAAAGAAATTTTAACTTATAACTTAAAAATAAATAATGAAGAAACCCTAATAATTAATGCTTATCCAAGTAATGAAAATTCATCTATTACTATATTAGGCAATGAAAACTTAAAAAATGGAAGTATTATTAGCATAAGAGTTATTTCAGAAAATGGAGAAACAAGAGAATATAAGATTAATATTCAAACAAACAAGAGTACTGTAAATCTTTTCTCAAATATTCCAACTAATTACTTAATTGTAGGTTTACTAGTAATTATCTTAATTATTCTTATTATAATAATTGTTATTAAGAAAAATAAAGAAAAAAAAGACAATAATTTTTCATATAATAAAAGTGATAATTTAAATAATATTAATCCTATATATACAAATAATCAAGTAAATACAAATGATAATAATATAAATAATCAAGTGATAAATAATAGTGAGACAAATAATAATATTACTGATAATATTAACAATAATAATCAAAATATCCCTAATAACTCTGTTGATAATAACCAAGTAAATGTTGATAATAATATTAATAATAATATAAATAATAATAATGATATTAGTATTAATAATACAAACAACAATATAAATAATACTAAACCAAATAATAATGCAAGTGGTTTAACAAAAGTTTGTCCTTCTTGTGGAAGAAGGGTACCTTATGAAGTAGGTACTTGTCCTTATTGTTTAAATGATTTTTAAAATAAAAAACTGGAATTTTCCAGTTTTTTTATCTGTTATAGAATTCAACGATAAGTTCTTCTTTAATTTCGGGATTTAATTCACTTCTCTCAGGAAGTCTAACGAAAGTACCTATATTATTATTTGAATCAAAACTAACAAATTCAACCCTTTTTAGAACTTTCTCTAATGATTCTTTTACAGCTTTATGGTCCTTAGATTCCTCTTTTAAAGCTATAGTACTTCCTACTTTAACTCTAAATGAAGGAATATCAACTTTTTTACCATTTACAGTAATGTGACCATGATTTACAAGTTGTCTTGCAGCTCTTCTAGTTTGAGCAAATCCCATACGATAAACTAAATTATCAAGTCTTGATTCAAGTAAAACTAATAAATTTTCACCATGAATACCTTTAAGTTTTCCAGCTTCTTTAAAAGTTTTCTTAAATTGTCTTTCATTTAGTCCATACATAAATCTAACTTTTTGTTTTTCTTTTAATTGATCACTATAGCTAGATGGTTTTCTCTTACGATCTTGACCATGTTGTCCTGGACCATAAGGTCTTCTAGCAAGTTCTTTACCATTTTCAAGTAAAGAAGTACCAACACGACGAGCCTTTTTATAACTTGGACCTGTGTATCTTGACATAGTTCTTCTCCTTTCATAGTTTATTTTTCATAAACAATAAAACTATTTCTCATCTTATAGGGTGTTTAATATATATTTTCACTCAAGCAGTAAGTTACTGATAATTTTCAAAAAAACACATTATAAAACTTAAAATATTGCTGCTTTTTCGTCTATGCGTCTTTAATTATATAGATATTTTCTTTAAAAGTCAAGGAAAACGTAAAAAACTGTAACTTAATTAATAAATTATTTTATATTTTATTGCTATTTTTACTTGCTTTATGTTAAAATTTACTTGGAGATGGTAGTTGTATGAAAAAAAATTATGATTTATCATATATGCTTGATAATTCAAATAAACTTATTATTACGGATGAAAAAAGAAGAAAAAGAGAAATAATAAAAATTTATTATAATCAAGATGAAACTTTATTAGAAGACTATTATGATGATGGTATTGGTAATATAATTCTTAAATTTGATAGAGATTATATTTATACACTATATAGATATAATCCTAAATGTTTATCTTATCAAGATAATAAACCAACATTATATATTAAATCTGTCTATAGCATAAAAGATAAAGAAAAAGTTTGTTTTAATAACGATAATAACTTAAGAGATTTATTTGATCATATATATGTAAAAAGTGAATCTTTTCCATTACCTTTTGTTTTAGAACTAATTAATGACTGTGGACTAGGTATTATTTCAATTGAAAACCTAAATGCTTCTATTATTGAATATTTAACTAACGGTAATACTAATATATCATTTGATGATGTTAAAGAATATGTTTTAACTTGTTATCCTAAACTTAAAAAATATACTAATTTATCTTCTTCATTTAGTATTTATGATTATTATAAAATAGAAGAAGAATTAAAACAAAACAAATTATCTTTTTATAAAATGCCTCAGTTAGTAGAAAAAAATGAAAGAGTAGTTAGAACAAGAAAATAGTATATAAATACTTTTTTTATATATAATTATATAGGTGATACAATGTTAAATTTAGCAATTTTATTTGGTGGAGCAAGTAATGAACATGATATTAGTTTAAAAAGTACCAAAAGTATATTAGATAATATAGATAAAACTAAATATAATATATCTTTATATTATTTAGATAAGAAAAATAATATATTTAAAACTGATTCTATATCTAATAATAATTTAATTGAATCTTCTTTCTATGATTTAAAAAAATATGATTTAGTATTTCCTATAATGCATGGATCTTTTGTTGAAGATGGAAAACTTCAAGGATTATTTGATATATTAAATATCACATATGTTGGATGTAATACATTGACTAGTTCTATATGTATGGATAAAGTAATGACTAAAAAAATACTTGATAGTGAAAATATTCCTAATACTCCGTATATATATATTTATAAAGACTATGATCTAAATAAATTAAAACAAGATATAATAGATAAAATAGGTTATCCATGTATTATAAAACCTTCTTCTTCTGGTAGTAGTTTTGGAGTCTCTAAATGTTTATATGAAGATATGTTAGAAAAATCTTTAAATGAAGCATTTTTATATGATAATAAAGTATTAATAGAAAAATATATTAATGGAAAAGAACTAGAAGTAGCACTCTTAGGTAATGATAATATACTTATATCTTCTGTCGGAGAAATAATATCTTCTGATACTTTTTATACATATGATGCTAAATATAATAAAGAATCTATTACTAAAATAAGTGATATAGATAGTATTATAAAAGATAAAATAAAAGAATATGCATTAAGTGCTTATAAATTACTTGAATGTAAAACATTATCTAGAATAGATTTTTTATTAGATAGTAATAACAATATATATTTAAATGAAATAAATACTATGCCTGGTTTTACTTCAATTAGTATGTATCCATTTTTAATGAATGATATTGGTATTAGTTATTCCACTTTGATAGATAAAATAATTGATTTATCTTTAAATAAAAATTAATAATATTATTGGCACAAAATAAAATTAACTATAAGATAACTTTTAATAATTGTTATCTTTTTCTTTACAATTTTTTTATTTATATTTATTTTTTTTCTAAAAACTATAGACAAAACTCTTTATTTGAAGTAAAATTGTGGTAGACAGTGGATAAAAGTGGTAAAAGGTGGTGATTATATGTTAATGGGTGAATATCATCATAACATAGATGATAAATTAAGACTTGTAATACCTAATCTATTTCGTGAAGAACTAGGAGATGAAGTAGTTATAACAAGAGGACTCGAAGATTCATTATTTGTATACTCATTAACAGAATGGTCATTAATTGTAGAAAAATTAAAAACTTTACCATTTACTAGTAAAGATGCTCGTAGTTTTAATAGATTTTTCTTAAGTGGTGCAACTGTCGCAAACTTTGATAAACAAGGTAGAATAAAACTTACTACTCATTTAAAAGAACATGCATCTATTGATAAAGAATGTGTAATAATCGGAGTAAATGATCGCCTAGAAATATGGGCTAAAGAAAAATGGGATAACTTTTATAATGAAAACAAAGAAAGTTTATCAGATATTGCAGATCATTTATTTAATAAGGAGTCTTAAATGGAAAAACATATAAGTGTACTTCTAAATGAAGCAATAAATTACCTTGATATTAAAGATGGTGGAGTGTATATTGATATGACTTTAGGTTATGGTGGACACTCTAGCGAAATATTAAAAAAGAATAAAAAGGGGTTGTTATACTGCTTTGATAAAGATATTGATGCAGTAAAAGCAAGTGATGAAAGATTAAGTAAAATAGGGAATAACTATAAAATATTTAATACTGGTTTTATAAACTCTAAAGATTTAGTAAAAGAAGAAGTAGATGGTATTTTATTTGATCTTGGTGTATCTTCTGTAGAATTAGATGAAAAAGATAGAGGTTTTAGTTATATGAAAGATTCTACTTTAGATATGAGAATGGATCAAAATAGTAAACTAACAGCAAAAGAAGTAGTAAATACTTATAGTATAGAAAAACTAACTAAAATATTTAGAGAATATGGCGAAGAAAAACACGCTTTAAAAATAGCAACAAAAATTGATGAATACCGTAAAACTAAAGAAATAGAAACTACTTTAGAACTAGTAGATATAATTGATAAATGTTACCCATATAAAGAAAAAAGAAACTCTCATCCCGCTAAAAAAGTATTTCAAGCAATAAGAATTGAAGTAAATAATGAATTAGGTGAATTAGAAACAGCTTTAAAAAATAGTTTATCTATGCTTAAAGTAGGTGGAGTAATCGTAGTAATTACATTTCACTCTTTAGAAGATAGAATAGTAAAAAAGATGTTTAATGAAGTAACTAAAGTAGATCCTTTAATAAAAGGAATGCCCAATATGGATAAATCATTATATCCAGACTATGAATTAGTAACAAAAAAAGCAATTTTACCTACTTTAGAAGAAATAAATTATAATAGTAGAGCAAAATCTGCTAAACTAAGATGTATAAAAAAAGTAAAATAATGGAGGAAAAATGAAAAAAATAAAGAAAAAGTTAACTAAATTTGAAAAATTTATGTTTGTAATTACATTTATGCTAGTAGTTTTATCTCCAGTAATTAATGTATTTGCAAAATCAGAATTATCTAAAGTAAATTACGAAGTAGAAGAAACCAAAGAAAAAATTAGTTATCAATCAAAAACTAATGAAAGTTTAGAAATGAAAATTAATGAATTAGTATCGCTAGAAAATCTTCAAAAACTTGCAAAAGAATTAGGTTTAAGTTATACTAGTGGTAGTGTAAAAGTAGTAGAATAGGTGATAATATGAAAAAAAAGAGTAATAATATTTGGCAAAATTTATTTATTATAGTTACTCTTTTTTGTTTTGCTTTCCTTATCTTTAGAGCGGGTTCCCTTACTTTATCTACTAATATAGATGGAATTAATTTAAAAGATTTCGCTGATAACAGAAGCGTTGTAACTAAAACTATAAATGCTAAAAGAGGTAATATATATGATGTAAATGGAGAATATTTAGCAATGAATGTATCTAGTTATACCTTAATTGCATACCTAGAAGAATCACGTACAACTGATGAAACAGATCCCCAGCATGTAGTAGATAAAGAAGAAACCGCTAAAAAACTTAGTACTGTAATTGATATGAAAGAAGAAGATATACTTTCTATTTTAAAACAAGAAGGTTTATATCAAGTAGAATTTTCTTCTGCAGGCCGTGATTTAACTGAAATAGATAAAGAAAAAATAGAAGAATTAAATTTACCTGGTATTGACTTTATAGAAAATGAAAAAAGATTTTATCCTAATGGAACTTTTGCTTCATATACAATTGGATATGCTAAATTAAATGAAAATAACAAAATAGAAGGAGAATTTGGACTTGAAGGTTTACTTGATGATGTATTAAGTGGTACAGATGGGTCTACTACATATCAAAAAGATGTAAATGGTTATAAAATCGCAGGTACTAAAGAAATAACAACTCCTGCGGTAGATGGAAATGATGTATATTTAACAATAGATTCTAATATCCAGTTTTTTGTCGAAGAAGCACTTCAAAATGCAAGTGATAATTATAAATACGATTGGTTAACTATAATTGTCGCAGATGCTAAAACAGGTAAAATATTAGGACTAGGTCAAAATCCTTCATATAATCCAAATAAACTAGATATAGATAACTGGATTGATATAACAGTAGGTGAAGCTTATGAACCAGGTTCTATTATGAAAACATATACATATATGGCTGCTATGGAAGCAGGTACTTATAATGGAGATGAAACTTTTGAATCTGGAAAATATGTAACAGATGATAAAACAACTATTTATGACTGGCAAAGAAGTGGATGGGGAAAGATTACTTATGATGAAGGATATATGGCTTCCTCTAATGTTGGAGTTATAAATATTGTAAATAATTATATAAATAGAGATATATTATATGATTACTTTATAAAAATGGGTTTTGGAGAAAAAACAGGTATTACACTTGCTAATGAAGCAAAGGGTAAAATTAAATTTAATTACCAAACCGAAATATATAATGCAGCCTTTGGACAAGGAATTACAACTACTCCAATGCAACATATCCAAGCCTTAACATCAATTGCAAATGATGGAACAATGTTAGTGCCTTACATAATTGATAAAGTAGTAGATCAAGATGGAAATATAGTTTTTAAAGGAGAAAAAACTGTTAAATCAGTCGTTGCATCTAAAGAAACAACAGATAAAATAAAAGACTTAATGTATGAAACAGTACATAGTACTTGGGGTCCTGCAACAGGTGATGGTTATAACGTAAAAGGATATGATGTAATAGGTAAAACAGGTACTGCCCAACTTGTAAATGAAGAAACAGGTAGATATTATACAAATGACTATTATACTATTAAAACATTTACAGGTATGTGGCCATATGAAGATCCTGAAATAATTATCTATGCATCAGTTAAAAAATCAGTTGGAGGTTCTTCTAAACCACTTACTACAAGTGTAAAATCATTAGTTACTAATATAAGTAAATACTTAAATATAAAAGTTGAAGATGAAACAAAAGAATTAAATAATTATACTGTAGATAACTATATAAATAAAGATAAAGATGATGTAGTAAAAACTCTAACTAAAAATAACATAAAATACATCCTGCTAGGAGATGGAAATAAAATAATAAATCAATATCCAAGTAAAAACAGTATAGTAAACACAAATGATATAGTAATATTAAAAACCAATAGCACTTCATATAAATTACCAGATCTTACAAATTATAGTAAACTAGAAGTAAGAAGTATTTGTAACTTATTAGAACTTAATTGTACTTATGATGGATATGGATATGTATATAAACAAAGTATAAAGAAAGATACTATTGTAAAAAAAGATGAAGAGTTAAAAGTAACTTTAAAAGAATAGTTACTTTTTATTTTACAAATATATCTTGTAAACTAATTATTTATTAGTTGATTTAGCTAAATATACAAAAATATTTTATATATTATTAATTAACTATTGGTTAAAAAATAATAAAAAATTCAAAAAAAATAAAAAAATATGAATTTTAAAATTTCAGACTGTTTTTTAGAGCAAATTTAAGATTTCCCCTAGGCAAATCCTATACAAATTGAAAAATTTGAGCCATGAAAATACAATTTTCACTTTTTGATGTTTTTTCTTATCTATGGTACTTTAATTACGGAGGTGAAATAATGCTTAATCAAATTATCTTAGTAGGAAGATTAGTTAGAGATCCAGAGTTAAAAGAAAGCAAAAGCACAAAAGTAAGCAAAATAACTTTGGCAGTACCAAGAGCATATAAAAATGTAAATGGTGAATACGAAACTGACTTCTTAGAATGTACTTTATGGCAAGGTGTCGCAGAAAACACTTTTAATTATTGCAAAAAAGGTGATTTAGTCGGAGTAAGAGGTAGATTACAATCTAACAATTACGAAAAAGATGGTCACATGGTTTACAAAACAGAAGTAATCGCAGAAAAAATAACTTTCCTATCTAGTAAGCCTAAAGAAGAAGAATTAGAGAGTAAATAATTAAATATTGTAATCGCTTAAAATTAACAATGTAAATACAAAATTTATTTTAATAATACATTCGTTTAAATTTTATTTGTCAATTGCCTATATCTTAAACTATATTTATTTTGATTTATATTTAATATTTTTTAAGCGATTACATAATTTACTCGACATATTTTTTCATAAATGATATAATTAATATGAAAGTAGGTTATATATATGGCTAAAAAGAAAAAAAGAAATAAGAATAATAATAAACCAGATTATTTAGTAGAATTATATGGAGTATTTTTAGTACTTATTGCAATACTAGGTATTGGTAAATATGGTCCTGTAGGAAGATTAATTGCATCTTTCGCATTATTTTTAACAGGTAATTTATACTTTTTTACCTTATTTGCATGTCTAGCACTAGGTATTTATATGGTTGTAAGTCGTAAAAAATTTAATTTTTTTACATCAAAACTTTTAGGTATTTATTTAATTATAATTGGTATATTAGTGTTCTTACATCAAAAATTTGCACTTTCTAATGTAGATACTAAAATAATATCTGAAACAGTAGATTATTTAATGACTGGTATTGATAAAATATTATCCAAAGAAATACAACCCGGTATATTTAATCCTGCTTTATCTAATACAGGTGGAGGTATACTTGGAGCATTATTTTCATCAATATTTTATCAATTATTTGAAAGCGAAGGTACTAATGTAGTAGTATGGGTTCTTTGGATTACAGGATTTACTATTTTTACAGGTTTATCTATTTTAGATGTAATAAAAAATGCTTACAATAAGAGTAAAGGTATGTTTGAATTTAAAGAACATAAATCTAAAGAAAAAACTAAAGTAAAAGAAGAAAATAATAATGATAGTGTTACATTAAAACCTGAACTTAAAATAGTAGATCATAATGAAAATGATAAATTAGTAGTACATGATATAAATGAAATAACTAAAATGAATCATGAAACATTAAAAGAAGACAAAGAAGAAAAAGAAGAGGTAAAAGAAAAAGTAGAAATTAATAAAAGTTATAAATTACCTCCAATTACTTTACTTGATCAACCTAAAAAAGGTAAAAAAAGCAATGATCACGTTGTGATAGAAAAAAATATAGTAATACTAGAAAATGTATTAAAAGATTTTGGCATAGAAGGAAAAGTAGTTGAAGTTAACATTGGCCCTTCTGTTACCCAATATGAACTTAAATTACAATCTGGAGTAAAAGTAAGTAAATTACTAGGTATAAATCGTGAAATATCTCTTGCACTTGCTAAAAAAGATGTAAGAATACAAGCTCCAATTCCAGGTAAATCTACTGTAGGAATTGAAATGCCAAACGAACAAAGTCAATCTGTATCATTAAGAGAAATTATAGAATTAATGCCTAAACAAACAGAGAAAAATTTACTTTCTGTTGCACTAGGTAAAGATATTATGGGTAAAGTAAAATGGTGTGAAATAGATAAAACTCCACATATGTTAGTCGCAGGTGCTACTGGATCTGGTAAATCAGTATGTATAAATTGTATTATTACATCAATTCTTATGAAAGCAAAACCAGATGAAGTAAAATTAATTTTAGTAGACCCTAAAAAAGTAGAACTTTCTATGTATAACTGTATACCACATTTATTAATGCCAGTTGTAACAGATCCAAAGAAAGCATCACTCGCTCTAAAAAAAGCTGTAAGTGAAATGGAAAGACGTTATGACTTATTTGAAGAAAATAAAGTTAAAAATATTGCTGGATATAATAAATTAGTTGAAGAAAAAAATGAAAAATTATCTGAAGATGAAAAACTTGCTAAATTACCATATATGGTTGTTATAGTAGATGAACTTGCAGACCTTATGTTAGTCGCAGGTAAAGAAGTGGAAGACTCTATTATGAGAATTACACAAATGGCTCGTGCCGCAGGAATACATTTAATTATAGCAACACAAAGACCAAGTACAGATGTAATTACAGGTTTAATTAAAGCAAATATTCCATCTAGAATATCATTCGCAGTATCTTCTAGTATAGATTCACGTACTATTTTAGATATGACTGGAGCAGAAAAACTTTTAGGAAAAGGGGATATGTTATTCCTTCCAATGGGAGAAAATGCTCCAGAAAGAATACAAGGCGCTTTCGTATCAGAAGATGAAATTAAAAGAATTGTAGATCATACAATACAACAACAAAAAGTATCATACGATAAGAAATTCTCGCTCGATGATGTAGATGCTGAAATAAAAGAAAATACTATAAGTAATGAAGTGGAAGAATATGATGATCCATTATATAATGATATAGTAGAATTTGTAGTAACTCAAGGTAAAGCATCAGCATCACTTCTACAAAGAAGATTTAAACTAGGATATAATAGAGCAGCTCGTATTATAGATTTGCTTGAAGAACGAGGTATAATTGGTCCAGTAAATGGCTCTAAACCTAGAGAAGTTTTAATAAAACTAGAAAGTAATAATGAAGATGAATAAAAATAATATAGAAAATAAATTTAATTTAACAAGAAATCAAAATGTGTTTGTTGCTAAAAGAAATATAGTAGATTATATTTGGAAAAGTGCAAATCTTGAAGGAATTGGTGTTACATATTCTGAAACACAAGCAATTTATGATGGAGGTATTGTAAATGGTCTTACTGTTAATAATATTATCGCAATTAATAACTTAAAATATGCATGGGAATTTATTTTAGAAAATGATAATATAGATTCTGATTATAAAGTGTTATGCCATTTACACAAATTAACTTGTGATAAATTAGTATTAGAACAAAATTTAGGTAAATTAAGGACTGTACCAGTTAATATTGGTGGAACTAATTGGAAACCTGATTTTCCAATAGAAAGTAAAATTAAAGAAGAATTAGAAAGTATACTTAATCAACCTATTAAAACCAAAACTGAAATAGCAATTGAAGTAATGCTATATATTATGAGAAGTCAAATGTTTATTGATGGCAATAAAAGAGTTGGTATGTTATTTGCAAATAAAATAATGATAGATAATGGATGTGGGATAATAACTATTTCTAATGAAAATCAAACTCTATTCTTTGAAAAATTAATTAAATTTTATGAAACTTCTGATAATACTGATTTAAAAAATTGGATTTATGAAACAAGTATAGATGGAATAGATTTATAATTAAATCACATATTGATATAAATTCAATTGTTCGGAAATTCCGAATAGTTCCTCAAATAGTAAATTTAAGTATGTAAGAAATACTTACATACTTCTGATAATTAAAAAATTTTTGATGAAATAGATGTAAATCAATTAGTAAGATTTTCTTACTAGTTCAAAAAGAGGGGCAAAGAGATGTAAAAAGAAACACTAGATATTATAATTTAGATGCTATTATTACAGTTGGATTTAAAGTTTAATAGAAAAATATGATAGCATCTAAAGTTAAATATAGAAGGGATGTGATTATATGAAAAATAAAATTACAACAAAAATGAATGTACAAGACAATTTAATAAATGTAATGAGGGTAAATAATGTTGATTATATTTCCTTAACAGATTTAGCAAGATATAAAAATCCTGA
>CAYSEZ010000014.1:0-5989 GCA_964430375.1 uncultured Mycoplasma sp.
AAAACACATTTAGTGTTTTTTTTGTTTAATTATTATAACTTATAATAAATGTGTTTTTAGTAAGAGTTTTCTTTTTAGATATATATTGCTTATGTAAGAGGTTAATTAATATTATATATTTTAAACTATTTATTTATAAAAATTAGAAATATAAAGTGCTTTTTTATATATGAAAAACATATTTTTAACTTACAAAACAAAGTTTTAAGAAAAAAATTGTTGACAATATTTCATTTTTCTTTATAATAAAAAACTATAGTAATTTTTTGACTATATGTGGGTATAATATCTAGCAGAAAGGAAGAATGAAATGAAGAAGCAAAAGAAAAAGATGTTTTTGGTTTTTATGATATTGATAACAGGTTTTATTTGTGGAATAAAAAATGTATCTGCTCAAACTGCAACACTTACTTCTGAAATTGTTGATGATATTACATTTTATGTAAAAAGAAATGGTACAACTTATTTTGTAGGTGAATTTACAAAATATGATATCAAAGATAGTATTAGTGGTGTAACTAAAGCTGCATTTTGTATTGAACCTGGAGAACCTGAGACAAATGAACCAGATGGTTATACAAAAACCGACTGGAGTGAAATAGGATTATCAGAAGAAGTAAAACAACAAATATTATTAATTACATATTATGGATATCAATATCCTAATCATCAAACTTTAGAGTATAGAGCTGCTACTCAAGCATTATTGTGGGAAGCCATAATGGACGATGAAGAAAGAAAAGATGGTAGTGACGCTACATGGTATGTTGGATATACAAAAAGATATTATGATGAAGATTTACAAGAATATGTTACTGAAGATTGGGATTTATCAGAAGAAAGAGAAGTTATTATTAATTTAGTTGAACATCATAATGATAAACCTAGTTTTGCAGAAGAAAGTTTTAACGTAAATGTTGGAGAAACTCTTATAATTACAGATACTAAAAATGTGCTAAAAAATTATGATGTATATGAAAGTAATGGAGCAAAAGTTGAAATTGAAGGAAATAATTTAAAAATTACACCAACTACGTCTGGTACAATTGAATTAAAATTTGTAAGAAAACAAGTTTATAGTGATTCATATTATGTATACTATGGTAAGTTTACTAGTGGTGAAAGTGCTCAAAATATGATTACAGGTGGTAATGTTGATCCTATTTATTTTTCAGTTAATTTAACAAGTACTGTAAATTCTGCTGCAATTAAAGTAGTTAAAATTGATTCTAGTACTAAAGAAGTAATAGAAAGATCTAATATTAAATTTAAAATATGTAAAGAAGATGGAAACTGTATTACTCATATAATTAATGATGAAGAAACAGATATTTTCTATACTAATAATGATGGTACATTTATAACTGAAAAACTAGAAAAAGGAAAATACTACTTAATAGAACTTGAACAAACAATTGATGGATATCTATGGAATAAAGAATCATTAGAATTTGAAATTGGAGATAATATAAAATTAATAGATGATGAAACTTATGGATTGATTTATCAAATAAATTTTGAAAATAAACCTGTAAAAGGAAGCATAGAACTTACTAAAACTGGTGAAATTTATGAAATAACAGAAGAAGGAATTATTTATACAGAATCTACTTTACAAGGAGTTATATTTGGATTATATGCTAAAGAAGATATCTATGATAACTCTGGTAATCTAATTTATAGTAAAGATAGTGAAATCTCTAAATATGAAACAGATAGTAATGGTAATATTAATATTTCAAATTTATATTTAGGTAAATATTATATAAAAGAAATTAAAACTGATAATAATTATATTTTAGATAATAAAATTTATGATATAGATCTTTCATATAAAGATAATAAAACAGAAAATATTTCTTATGCAAAAGAGATAAAAAATTATTTAAGTAAAGGAACACTAAATTTTACTAAAAAAGATTCATTAACTAATGAAGTATTAAAGGATGCTACAATTGATATTTATACAGAAGATGATACTTTAATATATAGTTTAAAAACAGATATAAATGGTAAAATAACAATTAATAATTTACCATTAGGTAAGTACTATATAATAGAAAAAACATCTCCAAAAGGTTATATGTTAAATAATGAAAAAATGTATTTTGATATAACAACAAATGAAGAAGTAGTTAGTTTAACAATGTTTAATGAAAAAGAAAAAATAGAAGAAGTATTTAATGTTAAAGACACAGGTTTAAATGATAATAGTATTTTATTTGTATTTACTTGTTCTTTATTAGGAATAGGATTTATAATTTATGATAAGATGCGTAAAAAATCACATATTTAAAATCATTGGTCTTTTAATTATTATTTCTTCTTTTTCTTTTACTTTTATAAATAGAATACTAGATAATATTAATAAAAATAATGAAATAGTTAAAGTTAACTCATTTATAAGTGATGATACTTATAACACAATTGATACTAGTAATATAAACCTGGAAAAGGTAAATAATATTGAAGATAATTTTATCGCAGTATTAGAAATACCAAAAATAAATTTAAAAAAAGGACTTTCTTATGATAAAAATAATATTAATTATAATATTGAAATTATTTCTGGTTCTACTTTTCCAAAAGAGAATAATAGTAATTTAGTTTTAGCAGCCCACAGTGGTAATAGTAAAATATCTTTTTTTAAGAACTTATATAAGTTAAAAGAAGGTGATCTAGTTTATCTTTATTATGATGGTATTAAGTATGAATTTACTATTTATGATATTTATAATGTTATAAAAGATGGTTCTATTGAAATAGAAAGGTATCAGGATAATAAAACAATTACTTTAATTACTTGTAAGAAAAATAGTAATAATTATCAAACTGTATATATTGGTTATTTAACTAAAAGTAATTATTATTAGTATAAGACTACGCATATTAGATGTAGTTTTTTAATGTGAGAAATATATTATTTTATTATGGATATTATGATATAATAATAAGTGAAATATTTAAAAATCAAATTATCTATTAAAATTATATAAGGAGAGTGAAATTATGCTAGATAAGGATTTTAAAGAAATTATTATGAATATAAAGAATGAAATTATTAGTACACAGATTCAAGTATTAAGTGATGCTAATGTTAGACTTATTAATTTGTATTTCAAATTGGGAAAAATTATAAATGATAATTCAAAATGGGGTGATAAGTTTATAGAAACGCTCGAAAAAGAATTAAGGCTAGATTTTCCAAATATAAAAGGTTTTTCGGCAAGGAATTTAGGAAGAATGAAAAGATTTTATCTTGAATATAAGGATGAACAAATTTTGCCACCGGCAGTGGCAAAATTACCCTGGACACATAATATTATTCTTATAGAAAAAATTAAAGATAAAAATATAAGGTTTTGGTATGCTAATGAGGCTGCTTGTGGTAATTGGTCTAAAGTAGTTTTAGAACATCAAATAGATATGAATTTGTACGAAAGAAAGGCGTTGCCTGATAAAAATAATAATTTTAAAAATACATTAGTTGCACCATTTAGTGATTTAGCAAACGATTTACAAAAAGACCCTTATATTTTTAATTTGCCTCTTTTAAAAGAAAAATATATAGAAAAAGAACTTGAAGAATCCATGGTAGAAAGAATCCGAGATGTGTTGTTAGAATTAGGTAATGGCTTTAGTTTTATTGGGAATCAATATAAAATAACAGTAGGTAATAGCGATTACTTTATTGATATGTTATTTTATCATTTAAAACTTCATTGTTACATTGTTGTTGAATTAAAAACAGTGCCTTTTAAGCCAGAATTTATAGGTCAACTTAATTTCTATTTAAATGTTTTAGATAATGAAATTAAGAGCGAACAAGATGAACCAACTATTGGATTGTTATTATGTAAAAGCAAAGATAGATTAGTTGTTCAATATTCTTTAAATGGTGTTGATAAACCAATTGGTGTATCTTCATATGAAGTAGAAAAGTATATTCCTAAAAGTATATTAGATAAGTTGCCTACAGAAGAAGAAATTAATTTTCATATTGATTTAGAGGAGAAAACAGAAATTGATAAATAATTAAAATTTATTTGTAAAAGTATATTAGGTAAATTAATATGCTATTATAATAAAAAAATTAGAATTAGATATGCAAGTTAAATCTTTTTTAACAGATGATGTAGAACTTATTGTTGAAAGTTTAAATAGCAAACCCAATATATATAGATGATAAATAATTAAATTATATAAAAAATATCTTTTTTTAAGAACTTATATAAGTTAAAAGAAGGTGATCTGGTTTATCTTTATTATGAAGGTATTAAGTATGAATTTACTATTTATGATATTTATAATGTTTTAAAAGATGGTTCTGTTGAAATAGAAAGGTATCAGGATAATAAAACAATTACTTTAATTACTTGTAAGAAAAATAGTAATAATTATCAAACTGTATATATTGGTTATTTAACTAAGAGTAATTATTATTAGTATAAGACTACACATATTGATGTAGTTTTTTTCTTTTAATTTTATTTATTATGTTTTATAATAAATATGGAGGTAGTTTATGTTATTAATAGGAAGTCACGTATCTTTTAAGAAGGATACACAGTTGTTAGGATCACTTAATGAAGCATTATCTTATGGAAGTAATTCGTTTATGTTTTATACTGGAGCACCTCAAAATACTATGAGAGTAGGTATAAACGATGAATTAACTTATAAAGCACTTGAAATTATGAAAGAGAAAGGTATTAGTTTAAATAATGTTGTAGTACACGCCCCATACATAGTAAATCTTGCTAATAAAGATAATTTAAGTAAATATGATTTTGCTATATCTTTTCTAACTGAAGAGTGTAAAAGATGTGAAGATTTATTTATAAATAAGTTAGTATTACACCCAGGATCACATGTAGGATGTGGGGTAGAAGAAGGTATAAAAAATATAGCAGATGCTCTAAATAAAGTATTAAGTAGTACTAGTATTACAATATTACTTGAAACAATGGCAGGAAAAGGTACTGAAGTAGGTTCTAACTTAAATGAAATAGAAGAAATTATATCTTTAATAGATAAAAAAGATCAAATTGGAATATGTTTAGATACGTGTCATTTATCTGATTCTGGACTAGATGTAAGCCAGTTTAATGAATTACTTGATGTTCTAGAAGAAAAAAACTTATTAGATAAAGTAGGTTGTATTCATATAAATGATAGTAAAAATATTATGGGTTCTCATAAAGATAGGCACGAAAATATAGGATATGGTACTATTGGTTTTGATAATTTAATTAATATTATTTATAACAAAAGATTAGAAAATATACCTAAAATACTTGAAACACCTTGGATAAATGATAAAGCCCCTTATAAAGAAGAAATAGAAATGATTAAAAGTAAGAAGTTTAATTCAAATTTAAAGGAGATATAATGAAAAAAGTATTATTTGCTACTGAAAATGAAAGTAAAGTTAATAGATTTAAAGATAAGTTATTAGAATATAATATAGAAATTATATCTATTAATGATATAGATAAAAAAGTGATTATTAATGAAACAGGTAAAACTGTAATAGAAAATGCTTTAATTAAAGCTAGAAGTTATTCTAATATGTATAATATAGTTTTTGCTATGGATGATAGTTTATATATCGAAGGTATTCCAGAGGATAGAGAACCTCTTTTAATGGTAAGAAGAGTAAATGGTAAGAAATTAACTGATGAAGAAATGATAGAATACTATTCTAATCTTGCTAAAACTTATGGAGAAAATGGAAGATTACTTGCTAAATGGGTTTATGGTATTGCACTTATTAATAATGGAAAAGAATATACTTATACTTTTAGTAAAGAAGATTTTTATATAGTAAGTGAGCCATCTAATATAATAAATAAAGGTTATCCATTAAATTCTATTTCAATAAATAAAAAATTAAATAAATATTTTACTGATATTACAAGAGAAGATAAAGAGACGTTAAAAGAAGATGAAAGTGATGTAATAGAGTTTCTTTGTAAGAATATATAAA
>CAYSEZ010000014.1:6089-17066 GCA_964430375.1 uncultured Mycoplasma sp.
ACGTTAAAAGAAGATGAAAGTGATGTAATAGAGTTTCTTTGTAAGAATATATAAATTGATAATGCTAGGTGATCTATTTTATATGTAGTTTAATAAATATTGAGAAAATTCGGAAATTCCGAATTTTCTAACCAACCTACTAATTATTATAATTTAGATTTGATAATAGCGGTAGGTTTTAGAGTAAAATCAAGTAATGAAACAAAATTTAGAATATGGGAAAATGAGAAATTAAAAGAAAATCTTGTAAAAGGGTACAATATAAATGAGAAACGTTTTAAAAATAATGGAACTGATCCATATTTTGAAGAATTATTAGATAAGATACGAGATATAAGGTCTAGTGAAAAAAGTATTATTTGCGACAGAAGATGAAAGTAAAGTTAATGATTTAAAGATAAGTTATTAGAACATAATATAGAAATTATATCTATTAATGATATAGATAAAAAAGTAATTATTAATGAAACAGGTAAAACTATAATAGGAAATGCTTTAAAATGATATAGGAGATTGATATAATAAATATTTTATAAATATTAAAGTGAGTTATAATGTGTTAAAGTAAGTGTTTATTAATTAATAAAGATATTTGGTTAATACAAAATTTAATTGTAGACTATTTAAGGTAGAAAGAAGTGCAATAGCTAACATATTACCAATATATTAAATAGTGCTTAGTTAAAAGAAGGAATTTTATTTTGAAGTTTTTATAGGATAAGGAGATGATAAATTTGATAAAAATACTTGCAAGTGACTTTAAAAATTATGAAGAAAAAAATGGATTAAAAATAGCACTACCTGTAAGCAATGAGAATGGTCTTGTTGATCAACTAAAAACTGCTTTAAAAAAACGTGGAAAAGTAGTTTTTATTGCATCTGATATGGAAAATACTCCAGATATAGTTGAAGATTATGCTAAAATATTTTTTGATAGTTTGAAGATGGTCGGTATAATATTTGATAAGTATTACATTTTAGATGGGACAAGCATAGATAAAGCGAAAGAGTATATTAAAAATGCTGATTTAATTTTTTTATGTGGTGGCGATACTTATAAACAACATCTTCTATTAGAAAAAATAAATTTAGAATTGCTATTATCTAATTATTCAGGTATAGTAATGGGACAGAGTGCCGGTGCTATAAACATGGCTAAACATTGTTTTAACAGTCCAGAAGAATTAGACGAATCAGAACCTGTGTTTTTTGATGGATTGGGTTTAACTAATATAAATGTAGAACCACATTTTGTATACGATATTAAAAATTTTAATGAAAATGATAAATATCAAAGAAATGCAATAATTAATGAATCATATAATAGATCAATATATGGACAGTGTAATGGCAGTCATATATTTATAGATAATAATGGAATTAAAACAATATACGGAGAAACTTACTTAATATCAAAAGGTAATATTAAAAAAATTTGTGAGAACGGTCAAAAAATAATAATTTAAGGAGATGTAGAAATGATACATAAAATGAAATTAAATGCTGAACCATACGAAAAAATTGATAAGGGAGAAAAAACAGTAGAATTAAGATTATATGATGAAAAAAGACAATTGTTGAAAGTAAATGATTATATTGAATTTACAAACATAAAAGATCAAAGAAAGTTACTTGTTTTAATTGAAGATTTAAAAACATATAAAAGTTTTATGGAATTATATAAATATTATGATAAATTATCAATGGGATATGATAAAGAAGATATAGCAGATCCGAATGATATGAAAGAATATTATTCTAACGAAGAACAAAAAAAGTATGGAGTAATTGCTATAAAAATTAAAAAAATTAATTAAGTTATTAATAATATCTTGATGAAATATTAATAAGTAAAAGTTATTTTTATAGATGAGGATATCTTATTAATTCAAAATTAATTATCAGAATATATAATAAACTTAGAAACTTATTTTAAAACAGAATTAGTTCAAAAAGAGAGAGCTAGATATGTTAAAAGGAATATTATATTAAATTTGAATATGGTTACTGTAGTAGATTATCTTTTTTAATTAAAAAAATGGTAGAGCAGTTAGAATTTGGGAAATATTTTATATATTTATAATTTTTAGAATAATAGAGTTTATATTATCTAGTATTATATTATTTATCATCAGAAGGAAAAGTTATAAAGAAAAAGATTATTTAAAAGAATCTTATTAAACTTACATAATTCGACAAAATTCATGCAAGAAATGTCGTATGATGGAACTACTTTATAAAATTAGATATTTTAATTATAAATAAGAAAGGAAATGCACAAATGATAAATGAAATAGAAACTATAAATAACGAATTAATAGATATAGAAAATATTTATAAAGATATTAAAGAAAAATAATAGTTAGATAGATTAAAATGATATATGAGATTGATATAATAAATATTTTATAAATATTAAAGGGAGGTTAAATATATGAAAAGTAAGTATAATTTAATAAGTTCAATATTTTATTTAGTGGTTGGTATATTAGCAATTATTTCTTTTATACTACTCTCAATAGGTGGTGAAACTATGACTAAATGGCTAATTACTTTGTTATTATCTATTGTATTTGTTATTTTTGGGATTATCGGAATAATAGATTATAAATCACAAAAGTAAATTATAATTTTTATAGAAGGAAGTGAAATTTATGGATAATAATAAAAATGAAATTATGATTTATGAAGATAAAGATGGAATTACAAAAGTAAATGTTAAATTTATAAACGAAGATATTTGGCTTACTCAAAATCAATTAGCAGAAATATATAAGACAACACAAGAAAATATATCTATGCATATTAAGAATATTTATAAAGATAATGAATTGAGTGAAAATTCAACTAATAAGAAATTCTTATTAGTTCAAAAAGAAGGAACTCGAAATGTAAAAAGAAATATAGACCATTATAATCTTGATATGATAATTGCTTTAGGATATCGTGTTCAATCTGATATTGCAGTTAGATTTAGAATTTGGGCTACTAAAAGATTGCATGAGTATATTCAAAAGGGTTTTACTTTGAATGATGAAAGATTAAAACAAGGCGGTAATAGATATTTTAGAGAATTACTTCAAAGAATAAGAGATATTCGTTCAAGTGAAAGAAACTTTTATCAACAAGTAACAGATATTTATGCAACAAGTATAGATTATGATCCTAGAAGTAAGATAACAAAAGATTTTTTTGCAACAGTTCAAAATAAATTACATTTTGCTGTTCACGAACATACCGCAGCAGAACTTATATATGATAGAGTGGATAACGAAAAACCATTCGTAGGAATGACTAATTTTAAAGGGAATTATGTTACAATAGATGATGTAAAAATTGCTAAAAATTATCTTACTGAAATTGAATTACAAAGACTTAATTTATTAGTTTCTCAATTTTTAGATTACGCCGAGTTGCAAGCATTAGAACAAAGAAGTATGAAAATGACTGATTGGATACAAGAATTAGATAATCAAATATTGTTAAATAGAAGAAAAATATTAGAAGGTAAAGGTAAAATATCACATGAAGAAGCAATAGAAAAAGCAGAAAAAGAATTTAAAATATATCGTGAAAGAGAAATGAAAGAATTGCAGAGTGATTTTGATTTATTAATGAAATCTTTACCAAATAATAATAAATAGATTTTATTACGGAGATTATAGAAAGTATAACAAAAAATGTAACTCAAATCAATTTATGTAGATGGTCTCTGTATAAGTTCAATAATCTTATAATATTTTAATTTTAGAAAAAATGAAAAAAGGAAGTGAAAATTATGAATAATGAAAGAAAAATTATTTCATGGTACCCAGGCCACATGGCTAAAACAAAAAGACTAATAAAGGAGAATATAAACTTAATAGATATTATTTACGAAGTAATAGATTCTAGAGTACCAATAAGTTCTAAAATAGTAGATATTGATACTTTAATAAATAATAAACCTAGAATACTAATTATGACTAAATATGATTTATGTGATAAAGAAGAAACTAATAAATTTATTAATTATTATGAAAATTTAGGTTATAAAGTATTAAAATATGATTTAACTAGTAATAATAATAATATAAATGATATATTTATATTAAGTAATGAAATATTAAAAGAAAAAATAGATAAAATCCGTTTAAAAGGTTTAAAAAAAGATAAAATTAGAGCACTAGTAGTCGGAGTACCTAATGTAGGTAAATCTACTTTAATTAATAAAATAGTAGGTAAAAAAAGTGCTACTACAGGTAATAAACCAGGAGTTACTAAACAATTAAACTGGATAAAAGCATATAAAAATATAGAATTATTAGATTCTCCTGGAATACTATGGCCAAAATTTGAAGATGAAAAAGTTTCATATAATTTAGCAAGTACTACTGCGATTAAAGAAGAAATATTAAATAAGGAAGATGTTGCTATATATATATTAAACTTCTTAAATAAATATTATAAAAATATATTAAAAGAACAATACAAATTAGAAAATTTTGATGATATAGAAGAAGCATTTGATATAATAGGTAAAAATAAAGGATGTATATCTCGTGGAGGTATTACTGATTATGATAGAGTAGTAGAACTTATTATTAATGATATAAAATCTGGTAAAATTAAAGGTATAACTTTTGATAGGTATGAAGATGTTAAATAAAGATGATATTTTAAAAAAGTTAAATAATCTTTCTTTAGATAAAGATAAATTTATTATTATAAGTGGTGCTTCTATGGTACTTCAAGATGTAAAAGATGTAACAAGTGATATAGATATTTCTATTTCAACAGATATAGAAGATAAATTAAATGGTTTAAACTATCATATTGGATTTTATAATGAAAAAATATATGAAAAAGATAATATAGAATTTTTTACTACTTATTATGAAGAAATAGATTATATTATAATTAATGGTTATAAAGTTGCTACTTTAGAATATGTTTTAAAATTAAAACAAAAATTAAATAGAAAAAAAGACTTAAAAGATATAAAATTACTAGATTTATATTTATGTTCTAAAGATAATTATAGGTATGAAAAAGAATTAATTAATAAAGGTATAACTCTAATATGTGGAATTGATGAAGTAGGAAGAGGTCCTTTAGTAGGACCTGTTGTAGCTTCTAGTGTAATACTTCCAATAAACTATAAATTAGAGGGTTTAACTGATTCTAAAAAATTAAGTGAAAAGAAAAGAGAAGAGTTTTATGATATTATAATGAAAGATGCTATTAGTGTAGGTATAGGTATAATAAATGAAAATATAATTGATGAAGTAAATATATATGAAGCTACTAAACTTGCTATGAAAGAATCTATTAATAATTTAAGTATAACTCCAGAACATATCTTAATAGATGCAATGAAACTAGATATAGATATTCCTAGTACTTCAATTATAAAAGGAGATTTAAAAAGTTTATCTATTTCTGCAGCGTCTGTTATTGCAAAAGTAACTAGAGATAGAATGTTAGATGAATTACATGAAAAATACCCACATTATAATTTTAAAAAAAATAAAGGGTATCCTACTAAAGAACATATGTTAGCAATAGAAAAATATGGTATTATAAAAGAACATAGAAAAAGTTATTCGCCAGTTAAAGAATATATAGAAAAAAATAAAAAATAAAAATATAGTTTTATAAGATAATTAATACTAAATAATTTAATTTAATAAATTAATTATAAATTTTATCTATATAAAACTATTTTTTGATATATAAAAATTAAAATTTGCATTATTTTAATTTTTGTGGTATAAATTATATGAAATTATTATTTAATATTTTATATAATTATATGAAAGGACGCGATTGTATTGAAAAATTTAGTAATAGTGGAATCTCCTAGTAAAAGTAAAACAATAGAAAAATATTTAGGTAAAGATTATAAAGTAGTATCTTCAAAAGGACATATTAGAGATTTAAAAACAAGTGGTAAATATGGTTTTGGAGTAGATATTGAAGATGGGTTTACTCCAAGTTATGAGCCTATAAAAGGTAAAAAGAAAGTAATAGCAGAGTTAAAGAAAGAAGCAAAAAATTCTGATAGTGTTTTTCTAGCATCCGATCCAGATCGTGAAGGAGAAGCTATATCTTGGCATTTAAAAGATGCTTTAGGGTTAAAAGATGATGAATATGAAAGAGTAGTATTTAATGAAATAACTAAAGATAAAGTACTTGAAGCTTTTAAACATCCTCGTAAAATAGATGATAATTTAGTTAAATCTCAAGAAACTAGAAGAATATTAGATAGAATAATAGGTTTTAGATTATCTAAACTTATGCAATCTAAAACAGGAGGTAAATCAGCAGGTAGAGTTCAATCTGTTGCACTTAAGTTAATCGTAGATAAAGAAGAAGAAATTAATGCTTTTGTACCAGAAGATTATTATACTATAACTGCATATTTTAATGATTTTAATTCAGAGTTATTTAAGTATAAAAATAAGAATATAGAAATTAAAACTGAAAAAGAATGTGATGATATATTAAACAAATTATCTAAAACTTTTAAGATAGAAGAAGTAACAAAAAAAGAAAAAAATAAAAAAGCAAAAGCTCCATATACAACTTCAACTCTTCAGCAAGATGCTTCAAATAAACTTAATTTTACTGGTAAAAAAACTATGACAATTGCCCAAAAATTGTATGAAGGCGTTGATTTAGAAAGTGAAACTACTGGTTTAATTACTTATATGAGAACTGATTCTGTTAGATTATCTGATGAGTTTATTAAAAGTACTTATAAATATATTAATGATGAATATGGAAAAGAGTATGTTGGATCTGTAAAGCAAACAAAGAAAAAAGAAAATGTTCAAGATGCTCACGAAGCAATAAGACCTACAAGTATTTTAAGAACTCCAGAAAAGGTAAAAAGTTATTTAACAAATGATGAATATAAACTATATAAAATGATTTATATACGTGCTTTATCTTCACTTATGAAAGATGCAAAAACTCTTGTAACTTCAGTTATATTAGATAATAATGATTATAAGTTTAAAACTACTGGAAGTATTATTATATTTGATGGTTATTTAAAAGTATATAAAGATTATGAAGATACAAATGATGTTATATTACCTGATTTTGAAAATTATAAAACAGATGTACTTATTTCAAACAAAATAGAAAGTGAAAAACATACTACTAAACCTCCAGCAAGATATACTGAAGCAAAATTAATAAAAGAAATGGAAGAACTTGGAATAGGCAGGCCTAGTACTTATGTAAAAACTATTGATACATTAAAAGAAAGAGGTTATGTAATAATTTCTGATAAGAAGTTTGTTCCTACTGAAATAGGTATTACTACTACTCATAAATTACAAGAATTTTTCTCTCATATTATAAATGTAGAATATACTGCAAATATGGAAAAAGATTTAGATGAGATTGCTTTAGGTAATAAAGTATGGAATAATTTATTAAAAGATTTTTGGGAAGAATTTGAACCTAGTGTAAAAGAAGCATTTACTAATATGGAAAAAGAGGCGCCAGTTGAAACTGGAGAAATGTGTCCTAATTGTGGTAAACCTTTAGTAATTAGAAAAGGTAAGTATGGTAAGTTTACTGCTTGTTCTAATTATCCAGAATGTAAATATGTAAAAAAAGAAGAAAAAGAAGTTATTACTATTATGAAATGTCCTAAATGTGATGGAGATATAGTAGAAAAAACAACTAGAAAAGGTAAAATATTCTATGGATGTAGTAATTATCCTAAATGTAATTTTGCTTTATGGGATAAACCTATAAATGAATTTTGTCCTAATTGTAATGAAGTTTTAGTAGAAAAGAAAGAAACTATTAAATGTTCTTCATGTGATTATGTAAAAGAGTAATAAGAAAAGTTTTATAAGCTTTTCTTTTTAATTTTATAGAAATATTTTTGTATTTATAGTATACTTTATATGTGATTAATATGTTTATAGAAATAAATAATAAAAAATATAATGTAATTATTACATATAAAAATAATAAAAATATGTATTTAAGACTAAAAGATGATTTAAATATTTATATAAGTGCTCCAAAGGGGATAAAAATTAATGAAATAAAGAAGTTTATTAATAATAATATAGATAATATTACAAAAGTGATATTAGAAAAAGAAAAAGTATATAATTCTAATAAGGATAAATTTTTATATTTAGGTAAAAAATATGATATATGTTATATTAATGATAATGATATATTTTTTGGAGATAATAAAATATTTATAGGTAAAAATATAGATATAGATAAATATTTAAATAAAAAATGTAGAGAAGTATTTAGTGACGAGTTTATAAATTGTGTTAATAATTTTAAAGAAATTAATTATGTACCAAAACTTAAAATTCGTAAAATGACTTCTAGATGGGGAGTGTGTAATGTTACTAAAAAAACAATAACATTAAACAGTGAACTAATTAAAATAGATATAAAATATTTAAATTATGTTATATATCATGAATTATCTCATTTAGTTCATCCTAATCATTCAAAAGATTTTTGGCTTTTGGTAGAACACTATGTACCTGATTATAAAAATTATAAAAAAGAAATGAAAAATATATTGTGAGGTTTATATGGGAATAAATGATTATATAAAATATACAGAATATTTTAAAGATAAAACTGATACAGAAAAATTAATTGCTATAGAAAAATCAATAGAACTATTCGCAGAGCCTATATTATATCAATATATATTAATAAATATAGGTAAAACACTTACTAGAGATGAGTTAAAAATAAAGTTAATTAAGGAGAACTTAGAAGCAGAAGATATAATTGAATTAATTACTAGTTTAAATGATGATAATTTAAAGTTAGAGTTTTTAACTTGTTTTAATAATGATATTGCATATGCTGAAATAGTAAAAAGTTTTAAAGAAGACTCTGATAAGTTAAAACATTTAGATATGGTTAAAACTTCTTTAGCAAAATCTATAATAATAAAAAGTTTTAAAGATGATACATTAAAACTAGAATATTTACCTTTAATAAAGAATGAAGATGATTTATATCCTGTTATATATTCTTTTAAAGATGATTCATTGAAATTAAAATATTTAAAGGAAATACCACTAGAAAATATAAAAATTAAAATTTTAAATTGTATAAGTGATCCATATATAAAAGAAGAAGGAGAAGAACATATTTTAAATTTTAAAAAAGAACGCTTTAATAATATTAAGAAAAAAGAAGTATATGATGAAACAAAATTTGATAAGATAAAAGAAGAACAAGAGGTACCAACTTTTGAAGAAGATTTATTGCCTGGTAATCTTACAATAGGTTTAGAGCTTGAACTAGTGTTTGGGAATTCTTCTATTATTAAAGAATATAATAAATATAAAAAAATATTTAATAGATGGAACGCAGTAAATGAAATTGTCTTACCAAGTAATTCATTAGAAATAAATTCTCCAGTACTTCATTATACATTAAATGATATAAAAGAACTTTATATAGTGTGTGATTTTTTAAAAGAAAATGGACTTATTACTACATTTGGATCTGGTCATATTCATATTGGAGTAAATTCTATTAAAAATAATTCTTCGTTAAAAACTTTATATAAATTATATGGAGTTATGGAAAAAGAAATATATCTTATGTCTAATGAATCTGGTACTTTACCTAGAGAAGGAGTAAAAGAATTTGCTAAACCTATTTCAAAGAATGTGGAAAAGGCATTAAAAGAGGGACATTTAAATGTAGAAAGTGAAGAAGATTTACTTACATATGTACAAGAAATTAGAACACATATTCAAAAAGAAAATAGTGTAAATAATGAAAAAGGTAGATATTATGGAATAAATATATTAAATTTATTAAAACCTCAAAGTAATTTACCTACAATAGAATTTAGAATACCTAATACATCACTTAATCCAGATAGTATTCATCAAAATATTAAGTTTTTTTCTAGACTTGTTATATTATCTAATGAGTTATCTAATGATAATGATGTGTTAAATAAGTTAAAAATTTTAGATGGAGAGGAAAAAGTAATATATTTTTTAAATCTTTTATTTAAAAATGAATATGATAGAAATTATTTTTTAGATAGATTTATAACAAATAATAGGTTAGAAAAAGATAAGAAAATGTTTAATGATGATGATTTTGGTTTTAAAAGATAAATAATAATTAAAAATGATATAATAAATATAAATAGATTTTTAATTAAGAGAAAATGATATAATGTTTATTTTCGAAGAGATTGGTAATTTTTTTTAAGAGAATATCATATAAAGATTTATTTTATATTTTAGTAATGGTGTACATTTGATGTAGTTAAATTATTAAAAGTATTAATGGATTTACTGATACTTTTTTATTTTTAACTTAAAAATAGAGAAATCGATAAATTATTTTTAAGGTCACAAATTGCGACCTTGAACAAACAATAACATAATTTTTATGAATAATGATTCTCTTAATAATCAATTTATTATATTAATAAAAATATTAACAATTTATCTTAAACTTATTGAAAATAGTTTTGTTTTTATATATAATAAAAATGTATTAAATAGTTTGCCTGATATTTATATGACAATTTAGACGATAAAGTATATTTCTAGAGGCAAAATAGAAATATATATGATGCGGGATACTTATATAAGTATCTTTTATTATTTTAAGGAGGAAAAAATATGAATGAAATAATAGAAAAAGAAAACATAATTATTGAAGATATGATTTATGAAGTAAGAGATATGCAAGTAATGTTATCATCTGATGTGGCTAAACTTTATCAAGTTGAAACAAAAGCATTAAATCAAGTTATAAAAAGAAATATTAATAGATTCCCAGATACTTTTTGTTTTTAATTAACAAAAGAAGAAATTGATAAGCTATTTTCAAGGTCACAAATTGTGACCTTGAACAAAAATAATGATTTAAGGGGATATAACATTAAATATTTGCCTTATGTTTTAACAGAACAAGGTATAATGATGTTATCAGGTCTTTTAAAAAGTG
>CAYSEZ010000015.1:0-17023 GCA_964430375.1 uncultured Mycoplasma sp.
ATAATGAAATGCAAAATAAAGATTTATCTAAACAACTTAAAAGCATAGAAAAAATTATTTATGAAGAAGAACAACCTATTGAAGAATTTGATGATGTTAAGTTTGATAATTTAGTAGAAAAAATAATTATAGGTGAAAAAGATAATGATGGTAATGTCAACAATAATGTAATAAGATTTATTCTAAAAGTTGGTACTGAATATAAATTTAATAATTTGTCATTTGTACCAGACAAGGAAAATGGAACTTACTGAAATGGAATATGAAAGATTATCAGAAACTGATAAAAGGTTTTATCAAAGAGGTTTAATTAAAAAAGGTAATAGAGGCTTAAACAAAGAAGCAAGTTTAAGAGGAGTAAGAGATTTTGAAAGGTTTACAAATGCAGGTTACAGAGGTCTTTAAACGTGCGAATCAGCAAGTGATATTGCTAAAAGAAAAGGCTTAGGATATAGAGAAGATATCCTTGATAATATGGGAGAAGATGAATTAATACCCAACTTGTTTAGAATAAATCAAACAAAACAAAAATTAAAAAGAGATAATATAAAAGGAGAGGATAATGTAATTTTTACTCATTATGATATTGCAAAAGATATAAGAAAATTTATAAAAGAGCACGGAGGAACAATGCCAGAAGATTTACCAACTCCAGAAAAGAGTTTAAAAGTACTAGAAAAAGAAAGAAGAAAGTCAGATAAGTTATTAAAAGAAGAAAAATTAAAGATAGCAAAATCTTTACTTTCTAAAAATATGTCTATTAATAAAATATCTAAAGCAACTAATCTTTCTATCAAAGAGATAGAATCTTTAACTAAAGATTAAACAATAAATATGTTAAATAAAATCAAAATTATAGACTAAATAAAAACAATTTGATAAAATGTAGTAGAGGTGTTAATATGCTAGAAAACTTAAATGAAATGCAAATTAAAGCAGTTAAACATAAAGATGGTCCACTTCTTATACTCGCAGGAGCAGGATCAGGTAAAACAAAAGTATTAACTACTAGAATTGCATATTTAATAAATAATTATAATATAAATCCAGGTAATATACTTGCTATTACTTTTACTAATAAAGCAGCAGGTGAATTAAAAGAACGTATTGGTAAATTAATAGGAAAAACTAATTTACTTGCCACTACTTTTCATTCATTTGGACTTAAAATATTAAGAGAAAACTATGAAAAGTTAGGCTTTACTAGTTCTATAAATATAATGGATAGTGATGATTCACTTACTTTAGTAAAGAAAATATTAAAAGACTTAAATATTGATTCTAAAATGTTTTCTCCATATATGATAAGAAATAAAATATCTAATAATAAAAGTGAATTTATTATGCCTGAAGACTATAGTAAATTTTGTTATTCTGAAGAAGATGATATTATTCTAAAAGTATATACTAAATATCAAGAAATATTATTTAAAAATAATTCAGTAGATTTTGATGATTTACTTATTTTACCTATAAAACTATTTCAAAATAATGAAGATGTTTTAGAATATTATAGAGATAAATATAAATATATATTAATAGATGAATACCAAGATACTAATCATGCACAGTATTTACTTACTAAAATGATTGCAAGTAAACATAAAAATATATGTGTAGTAGGAGATTCTGATCAAAGTATATATGCTTTTCGTGGAGCAAACTATAAAAATATATTAAATTTTGAAAAAGATTATAAAAATGCAGTAACTATTGTTTTAGAACAAAACTATCGTTCTACTAAAAATATATTGAGTACTGCAAACAGCGTAATAAAAAATAATGAATTAAGAAAAGAAAAAAACTTATGGAGTGATAACGAAGAAGGAGATAAAATAACTTATTATAAAGCAGAAGATGAAGTAGATGAAGTAAATTACTCTATAAGAGAAATAAAAAAACTAATTGATAATGGAGTAGAATTAAAAGATATAGCAATATTATATCGTACTAATGCTCAATCTAGAGTATTTGAAAATGAATTATTAAAACAAAATATACCTTTTAGAATAATAGGAAGTTTTTACTTTTATCAAAGAAAAGAAATAAAAGATTTACTTGCATACTTAAAACTTATTCATAATAATAAAGATGATATTAGTTTACTTAGAGTAATAAATGAACCAAAAAGGGGAATAGGACTTAAAACTCTTGAAGAACTTCAAACTAAAGCAAATATGTATAATGTAAGTTTATATGAAGCAATAACTGAAGGTAAAGCACTTGAATTTAAAAATGTAATTGAAGAACTTACTAAAAAGCAGGAAGATATGACTTTAACAGAGTATATAGATTTAGTACTTGATAAAACAGGTATGAGAAAAACACTTGAAAGTGCTAAAACACTTGAAGCAGATATAAGACTAGAAAACCTAGAAGAATTTAAGAGTGTAACTAAAGCATATGAAGAAAAAGTAGGCTTAGTATCTTTAGAAGACTTCTTAATGGAAGTAAGTTTAGTAAGTGATATTGAAGAATATAAAGATGATCCAAATAGATTAACATTAATGACTGTTCATGCAGTAAAAGGACTTGAATTTCCTTATGTATTTATATCAGGGTTAGAAGAAGGATTATTTCCTCATAAAAACGCTGAAACAAAAGATGAAATAGAAGAAGAAAGACGGCTTATGTATGTTGCTATAACTAGAGCAAGACAAAAATTATACTTAACTTCTGCTAAAAAAAGAACTATTTACGGAGAAGAACACATTAGTGTATTAAGTAGATTTATAAATGAAATAGATGATGATTTACTAGATAAAATAAATAATGATAAAAAACTAGTAGTTAAAAGAGAAAAGAACTTATATGATACTAATCAAGAATATACTTATGGAGATAAAGTAGAACATGATATATATGGTATTGGTGTTGTAATTGAAGTTACTAATTCTTTAATTACTGTTGCATTTTCTAGTAAAATAGGTATAAAAAAATTACTTAAAAATCATAAAAGTATTAAAAAAATTAATTAGAGGTGAATTATGAAAAAAGATTTAACATTAGTAATTATGGCTGCTGGTATGGGCAGTAGATTCGGAGGTTTAAAACAAATAGAACCTATTGGACCAAATGGAGAATTTATTATTGATTATGATATATATGATGCAAAATGTGCCGGTTTTAATAAAGTTGTATTTGTTATAAAAAAAGAAAACTATGAAATATTTAAAGACACAATAGGGAAGAGAATAGAAAAATATATAAAAGTAGAATACGCTTTCCAAGAAAACAATATAAATAAAGAAAGAACAAAACCATGGGGAACAGGACACGCTATATTAAGTAGTAAAAACTATGTAAATGAAAACTTTGTAGTAATTAATGCAGATGATTATTATGGAAGAGATGCTTTTCTAGTAGCAAGTGATTTTATTAAAGAAAAAGAAGGTAATAATTTTGCTACTGTATGTTATCATGCAGGAAATACTATTACTAAAAATGGTTCTGTTAAAAGAGGAGTAGTAATAGAAAAAGAAGGAAAGTTAGAAAAACTAATTGAAAGTGTAATTGAAGAAAAAAATAATACTTTTACTGCAACACCATTAAATGGAACTCCTAGTTTTAATATAGAACCTACTACTTTAGTATCAATGAATTTATTATGCTTTACACCAAATATATTTGATATCTTAGAAGAAGATTTTAATACCTTTTTAGATAAAAATAAAGATTCCCTAACAGAAGAATTCCTAATACCAGATGTTTTATTTAATTCAATAAAAAAAGGTACTTCAGATGTAAAAGTACTTGAAACAACTTCTAAATGGTATGGTGTAACATATAAAGAAGACAAAGAAGAAGTAGTAAATGCTATAAATAATATGATAGATAATAATATTTATCCTAAAGATTTATGGAAGTAATATGGTTTGTGACTGTTTAGTAGAATTAACCTCTGTATTTATAGATAAAACTTTTACTTATAAAATAAAAGATATAGATATAGATAAAATAAAAATAGGTATGAGAGTTCTTGTTCCATTTGGGAAACAAACACTTGAAGGATTTGTACTTAATATAAGAGAAAATAAAGAAAATATCCCTTTAAAAGAAGTAATTAAAGTAATAGATAATTACCCTATATTAAATGATGAATTATTAAAATTAGGACACTTTATAAAAGATAATACTATGTGTTCTTTATCGAGTGCTTATCAAGTAATGCTTCCTACTGCTTTAAAAGCAAATTCTAAAGTAAATTATACTCCAAGTTTTGATAAGTATATAAAGTTAAATGATAAAATTAACTTAAAGTTAACTAAAAAACAACAAGAGATAGTAGACCTAGTAAAAAAAGAAAAAATAGTTAAAAAAAGTACTTTAGATTTAATTAGTAAAAGTATAGTTAAAACTCTAATAGATAAAAATATTTTATTAGTTGAAGAACATGAAAAATATCGTTTTAATATAGAAAAAGGAGATAAAATTACTTATAAATTAAATGAAGAACAAGAAAAAATATATAATGAAATAATATCTAACTTAAATAATATAACTTATTTATTATATGGAGTAACAGGATCAGGCAAAACTAATATTTATATGGAAGTAATAGATAAAGTAATTAAATCTGGTAAAAAGGCACTTCTTTTAGTACCAGAAATATCACTTACTCCTCAAATAATAAAACGCTTTACATCAAAATTTGATAATATTGCTTGTCTCCACAGTGGCCTATCAAATACAGAAAAATATGATGAATGGAGAAAGATTAAAGAAAATAAAGTAGATATAGTAATTGGGGCAAGATCCGCTATTTTTGCACCCCTAGATAATATTGGTGTAATTATAATAGATGAAGAACACTCTAGTACTTATAAACAAGATAATAGCCCTAGATATAATGCAATTGATATAGCAAAAGAAAGAGCAAAATATCATAACTGTCCTTTAATATTAGGTAGTGCAACCCCTAGTTTAGAATCATTTGCAAGAGCAGAAAAAGGTGTTTATAAATTACTTACACTAACTACTAGATATAATAATAAATTACCTAAAATAGAAATAATAGATATGAATACTGAGTTTAAAAAATCTAATAATTATTTTTCAAATAAATTAATTAATAACCTTCAAGAAGTAATAAATAAAAATGAACAAGCAATACTTTTTATTAATAGACGTGGTTATTCATCTTTTATTACATGCTGTTCTTGTGGTAAACCTTTAAAATGTCCAAACTGTGATATTAGTTTAACTTATCATAAAACTTCAAATATGTTAAGATGTCATTACTGTGGTTATGCAGAAAGAAAAGAAGATACTTGTAAATACTGTCATAATAAATTAATAAACTATGGATTGGGTACTGAAAAAGTAGAAGAAGAAATAACTAAATTAATAAAAGGTTCTAAAGTAGTTAGAATGGATATAGATACCACTACTAGAAAAAATTCACATGAAAGAATAATTAAAGACTTTCAAGATAATAAATATAATATTTTAGTAGGTACCCAAATGATTGCAAAAGGATTAGACTTTCCTAATGTTACTTTAGTCGGAGTAATAAATGCTGATACTAGTTTAAACTTTCCAGACTTCAGGAGTAGTGAAAATACTTTTCAAATATTAAACCAAGTATCAGGAAGAAGTGGAAGAGGAGAAAAGGAAGGTAAAGTATTAATTCAAACTTATAATAAAGATCATTATGCTATTAAATATTCAAAAGATAATAACTATATAGGTTTTTATAAAGAAGAAATGAATATTAGAAAGAAACTAAAATATCCACCATATTACTATATATGTAGTATAAAAATAATATCTAAAGATTATACTAAAGCAAGTAATACAAGTATAAAAGTATCAAAATATTTAAAAGAAAATTTAAAAAACTCTATAGTACTAGGACCATCTATATCTAATATGTTTAAAATAAATAATAAATATCATTTTAGTATAATAATTAAATATAAAAATATAAATGATATTAGAGAGTATATAGAAAAGATTAATATACATTATTTTAATAATAAAGAAGTAAGATTAGAAATAGATTTTAACCCATTAAAGTTATAAAACATCGTACAAAATTGTCAAAAAAAGGAATTTTGTACGATTGAGCGTACAAAATTGACAGAAGTATAAAAATTTGTTATAATTGGTATAAGGAGATGAGTTTATGATTAAAAGAAAAAAATATCTTGAAGAAATAAGACCTTTTTATGATGAAGATTTAATTAAAGTAATAACAGGAATAAGAAGATGTGGAAAGTCCACTTTATTAGAACAAATAGTAGAAGAATTATCAGTTAATATTGATAAAAATCACATAATTTATATTAATTTTGAAGATGTTAGATATTCAGAAATAGAAGATTTTAAAGATTTAAATAATTATATTACTAATCTTATAATAGATGATAAAAAATACTATTTATTATTTGATGAAATACAAAATGTAAAAAATTGGGAAAAAACCATAAATTCTTTAAAAGCTACAAAAAATGTATCTATTTTTATAACAGGATCAAATAGTGATTTATTATCTGGAGATTTAGCAACTTATTTATCTGGTAGATATGTTAGTTTTAAAATGCAACCTTTTACATTTAATGAGATATGCGAACTAAAAAACACAAATGATTATGATAATTTATTTTTAGATTATATGAAATGGGGTGGTATGCCTCAAAGATTTAGGTTTAATGAAGAAAAACAATTAAGAACATATTTATCTGATATATATGATTCAATAGTTATGAAGGATATTGTTAAAAGATTTAAAATAACAGATTTAGATTTATTTAATAGAATTGTAGAATATATTATGACTACACCTAGCCAAACTTTTTCTGCAGACAATTTAGTTAATTATTTTAAAAACAGAGATGATAGAACAGTATCAAAAGAAACAATTTATAATTATCTTGAATATATGTGTAAAGGATTATTAATATCAAAAGTTGATAGATATGATATAAGAGGAAAAAGAATATTAAATGGAAAGTATAAGTATTATTTAACTGATTTAGGTCTTGGAAGAATTATGAATACTTCAAAAAAAGAACAACTTGGTGCATATTTAGAAAATATTGTATATAATGAACTAATTTATAGAGGTTACGATGTAAAAATTGGTACATTAGAAAATGGTGAAATTGATTTTATAGCACTAAAAAATGGAAATAAAGAATATTTTCAGGTATGCTATATTCTAGGAGATAATGAAAATGTAATTGATAGAGAATTTGGTGCATTTAATTATATTAATGATAACTATCCAAAATATGTAATATCTACTGATAAGTTTGATATGTCACAAGATGGAATAATACATAAAAATATTATTGATTGGTTATCAGAAGAAAAATATTAATAATATATAATAAGATTTTAATATATTTAAATTATAAAACGTACGAATCTATTGTATTTTTAATATAACTAATATGGGTTAATATTATGTTAAAATAAATAGATTTAATTATTAAATAACAAACAGTAAAAAATACAAAGTATAAATTAAACTAAAAAAACTAGTTAACCTAGTTTTTTTAATTACCATTTAAATTACTATTAATTAAATTTAATAAATCATCTGTATATGTATTTCTATTTTGTGCATTAGGTTTAATATCTATATCTTGATTAACATTACTAGTAGGCATAACATCTTTCATAGTAATATAATCACTATTATTAGATTGTTTATCATCATTCCATAAACTTGCAAATATATCTTGAGTATTTTCTAAATCATTTTCTTTTTCAAGTAAAGCATCTGCAGTAACTACTTTAGGATAATTTAAAGTATTAGATAAATCATCTTTTTTACTTAAAATACTATCTATTAAATCATTGACATTATTATTAGAAATATTTTCTTTAGAATACTTATCAACACCATTGTTAATATTTTCATTAATAGGCTTAACATAATTATTAATATTACCTATATCTTTAGCAGGAGTATTTACTATAGGTTCTACAAAGTTACTATTAATAGACACAGGATTAATAGTATTATCCATATTATTATTAAAAGGATTAATATTATTAACAGACATAGATTCTAGAATCTCTTCATTATCTTTAGTAACATCATTAGAATATAATACTTCATTAGAACTAGAAACAACATTTGGTGAAAGTGTTTCACTAGGTTCTAGCCTTACTTTATCAAATATATTATCATTAACTGGAGTATCATGTGTTTCTTCTTTGATTTCCTCTTCATTAACTTCATCATCATTACTATATATAGAGTTATCTCCTTCTGCCTCAATAATTCTTAGTATTTCATCTAATGAAGTTGTACCTTCGACTACTTTAATTAAACCATCTTGAAGCATAGTTTTAACTCCACGACCATAAATTAATTCTCTTAATTTAGAACGTTTCATACTATCATTAATTGCATCTCTTATTTCATCATTTAAATATAATACCTCATGAATAGCAATTCTTCCTTTAAATCCATTTCTACATTCAGGACAAGTACCATGTTCATATATTTCCTCTACATCCATATTAAGTTGTTTTTTAAATAATCTTTTTTCAGCTTCAGTAGTAGGACGTTTCTTTTTACATTTTGGACATAATTTTTTAGCAAGGTTTTGTGAAATAATTCCCTTTAATGAAGCAGAAAGTAAATATCTTTCAACATTCATATCAAGTAATCTTTCAATTGAAGTAAGAGCATTATTAGTATGTAGTGTTGATAAAACTAAGTGTCCAGTAATTGAAGATCTAACTGCGATTTGTGCTGTTTCGGTATCACGAATTTCACCGATTAAAATAACATTTGGATCTTGTCTTAATATTGATCTTAATACACTGGCAAAATCTAATCCTATTTCAGAATTAACTTGTACTTGATTAATACCTTCAACATTCATTTCTACTGGGTCTTCAACTGTAATTATATTTGTTTCTTCACTATTTAATCTTTGAAGCATTGCATATGTAGTAGTACTTTTACCAGAACCAGTTGCACCAGTAACTAGAATAATACCATTTGGATTAGCAAGCATTTTTAAAATAAGTTCATAATTTTCTTTAGTAAAACCTAAAGAATCAATACCTTTTAAACTCATTGTATAATCAAGAATTCTTATAACAACTTTCTCTCCAAAAATAGTAGGTAAACAAGAAACACGCATATCTAAATCTTTACCACCAATGTTACCTTTAATTGCACCATCTTGTGGTAAACGTGATTCAGTAATATTCATACCAGATAATAATTTAATTCTTGTAATTAGATTCCTTTTATATTTGTTATCAATAATAGAATAATCACGTAGTTCTCCATCTACACGAACTCTTATTTTTAAGAATTTTTCAGAACAATCAAAATGAATATCACTTGCATTCAAATTAACTGCATCTATGATAATATTATTAACAATATCTACAATTGGAGTAGTTAAAAAATCATATTCTTTCATATTTGTTAGCCCCTTTTTATTTTTTTTACTAAAACATCTAGTATTTATTCTTAATTTATTATATAATAAAAAAGTAAGATAATCAATAGGGGAATTAAATTTTATTTAAATTAGAAAAATTTTATATATAGTTAATTTATTGTACGGAGGATAATTATGGATAATGATTTTAATGAAGAATATGTAGATTTAAAAGATAAAAAAAAGTTTAATTTGTTTAATAATAAAAAAATAATTATAATTATATCTATATTACTAATTACTTTACTATCTATTGGAATATTTATTCTTATTAAAAATAATAAAGAAAAATATTATATATCTTTAGAAGGAGAAACAACCATTTTGCTCTATGAAGGATCAGAATATATTGAACTAGGATATAAAGGTTATGATAAAGATAATAATGATTTAACTTCAAAAGTAATTGTAAACTCTAATTTAGATACTTCAACAATCGGAGAATATAAAATTACATATGAATTAAATGGAGTAAAAAAAGAAAGAATAATTAAAGTAATATCAAAAGATATAATTACATCACTAATTAAATTAAAAGGAAATGAAACAATATATTTAAGTATTGGTGAAAAATATACTGAACCAGGATATATTGCTACAGATTCTACAGATGGAGATATAACTAATAAAGTTAAAATTACTAATGATGTAAATTATAATAAACCAGGAAAATATAAAATTGTATATTCTGTAACTAACTCATTAGGTAATACTATATATGCTTATAGAAATGTTAATGTAGTAGGATGTGAAATGACTTTAAATTTAAGTACTACAAAAGAAACAACTGATTCAGTTAACATAAATGTAAATATAACTAATGATACATTTAGTTTCTTAATATTACCAGATGGAACAAAAACAACAAGTAAAACTTATTCATATAAAGTAAGTGAAAATGGAACATATAAATTTACTGCATATGATATATTTAATACAAAAACTGAAAGTAGTATAAAAGTTTCAAATATAATAAATGATACGTCTAAATCAATTAGTTTAACACTAAGTAATACAAAAGAAACAAGTGAAGCAGTTAATATAAATGTAAAAATAACAGATGATTATTTCTATTATTTAGTCTTACCAGATGGAACAAAAACAACAAATAAAACTTATTCATATAAAGTAACAACAAATGGAACATATAAATTTACTTATTATAATAAAAATGGTACAAAAACAGAAAAAAGTATAACAGTATCTAATATAGTAGCAGCGTCAAGTGATAAACTTATTTTAACACCAAGTACTACATCAAAAACAGGAAGTGAATTAACTATTACTGCAAAAGTAACAGATAGTAATTTTAGTTATTTAATACTACCAAATGGAACAAAAACAACAAGTAAAACTTATTCATATAAAGTAACAACAAATGGAACATATAAATTTACTTATTATAATAAAAATGGTACAAAAGCAGAAAAAAGTATAACAATAAATAATATAGTAAGTGTTCCAGGTGTAACTGTTTATACAAGTGATAATATAACGAGTGGTAATACTCATAATGTAAGTTTTCAATTAAAATTAACTTCAACTGCTAGTTCTATATATTATTGTTTAGATAATAGTAACACATGCAATCCAAATATAAAATATACAGAACAATTAACCTTCCTAGGAACAACAAATAAATATTTAAGATATAAAAGTTGTAATAGTGAAGGAGTATGTAATAGTCCAAAAAACTATAAAGTTAACTTAGTAATAAATTTAGTTAATCCAAGTGAAAGTTCTTCATCTGGAATGGCTAACCCATACCAAGCAGCATATTTTTATCAAGCTGATAGTAGATGGGCAAATTACTATGTATATGGTGACATAAAAATGCGTAGAGTTGGATGTGGATATGCAGCATATGCAATGATAATAACAGGAATAACTCATGATTATTCACAAAATCCAAAAGTAATTTTTGAACAATTTAAATATTATAGATCAAAATATGGAGTTGAATTTCAAAGCAAAAGTACTGGCGGAGGAATAGATTATACTGCGATAAATAACAAATATATGAAAGAACAATATGGATATGAAAGCTATATGTTTTGGAAAGAAACATTCTATAGTGCAAGTAAAGATACAACATCTGCTTTAAATGCAAAAAAGGAAAAGATTGTTTCTTCATTAAAAATGGGACATATGATTTTCATTAGAGTTCCAAATCATTATATTGCACTTGTTGGAATTGATGAAAATGAAAACATATATATATTTGATCCAGGTTGGAAAACATTAAAATTAGACATTGAAGGCTTTGTTGATAGATACTATGATTACAATGATAACTGTACAGACAAAGAAGAATGTGGCTTCAAAGTAGCGTTTGAAATTTATCCAAAAAGTGGTATGAGTCTAGAAGACTGGAAAAAAATTGGATAAAAATTAATAAGAGTAGGTGATAAAATGAAAAAAAATAATAAAAAGGGTTTTGCAATCGCAGAGTTACTCGCTGTAACAGTAGTAATAATGGTAGTATTTATTACCGTTTATTCTAACTTTTTTCCAACAACTGCAGAATTTGAAAGAAGAATGGCTTATAATGATTTAGAAAGTTTATATGCAACATATTACATGAGACAATTCTTTAATGAAAAATTTGATGATAATGATTTTAAAGATCGTACATATAACTTAGTTTATAAATCTGATACTTCATGTAATGGTTCTATTAATAATGAAAAATGTTCTAAAATAGCAAATTCATTAGAAATAGAAGAAATGATAATTACAAAAAATAATATCAAAGAATTAAAAAATGATTTAGAAAACACAAACTTAAGTGATGGATTAAAAAAATATATTAAATATTTACCAGTTCATTTAACTCAAACATCAACAAGTGAACAATATAGAATAATATTAAAAACAAAAAATGGATATGCAACTAGTTTATTAAATTATGAAAAACCAGTTGAGCCAAATAAACCAACATTAACTAAATATTTATTACCAGTAAAATATGAAGATGATAAAATATTAGTATCTTCTTTAGATGATAGTTCTTGGTATGATTATGATAATGCAATATGGGCAAATGCAGTTACAATAAAAGAAGATGCAAGAAGTAAATATTTTGATAGTAATGGTGATGTTATTTTAAGAGATGGTGCCGAAGTAAATGAAGATGATATAAATACTATGTGGGTATGGATACCTAGATATAATTATACTATTTTTAATTATAATGCTGAGGGAAACAAAATAGTAAAATTACAAAAAATTGAAATACATTTTGAAAACACTAATAGTCCAGAAGGCACTATATATTGTAATGATGATACCTCTTTAGGAACATCAGAAGTATGCTATTACATGGATGACAGTTTAAATACTCCGATAAGGATTGAAGCAGGAGAAAATACCTATACTTACGATGGAACTTCTTCAGAAGTAAATGGCGCAACATATACCCATCCAGCATTTTGCTATGGATATAGAAACATAAATAGCGAAACTGGTGAAGTAACATGTGATATAACAACTCCTGGAGCAAACGATGGAGTAGAACTTGCAGGAATATGGGTGGGTAAATATGAAAATAGTTTAGTAGATAATAATATAAATATATTACCAAACAAATCACCATATATTGGTCAAACTGTAGCAACATATTTTACAAAAATAAAAAGTATGGAATTATATAACAATCCTTATGGATTCATACAAAGTTCTAACGCTTCATATTCATATGACAATGAACGTACTAATGATAGCATCATAGTTAACGATACCAATGATTTAGATACCCACATGATAAAAAATAGTGAATGGGGAGCAGTAGCGTATTTATCTATATCAAAATATGGCATATATAAAGATAAATTCACTTATAAAACAGGAAATTCTAATATAACACTTCAAACAGTTGCATCAAATCCAACGCTTATCACAGGTTCTGGTGGGGAAAAATCTTCCACTACAAATAACAAAAGCGGAATTTATGATATGGCAGGTGGAGGAACAGAATACATAATGGCTGCTATCAGAACTGGATCAAACGAGAATTTTCAAGTATACTATGGCGGAGGTCCATCAGTTTGGACTTCAAGTAACTCAGCAGGAAGAACTTATATGTCAAACAGAAGATATTATGATATATATATAACAAATAATGTAACACCAAACAATAAAATAGGTAAACTAGGAGATGGAACCAAAGAAACAGAAAACTGGTTTGGTGCACAAATTAGAACAATGCCACTTACAGGTAACAACAACCCAATCTTTGCAAGAGGCGGTGGATACACTGATGAAAGTGCAACAATTTTAACATACAACTCATCTTCCGGACAACCAACTACTGGAAAAGAAGAAATTTGTTCAAGATCAACCCTAGTAATAAATCCAGATGGAGGTCAATTATGAAATTAAATAATAAAGGTTTAACAGTTATAGAATTAATATTATGCTTTACAGTATTAATTGTATTAGTATTTGGTATGTTTAATGTAGTACTAGATATAAAAGATTACTCAGAAACAAAAGAAATAGAACAAGAATTATTAGGATTTAAAAATAGAATTATTTACATGATACAAGATGATTTAATTAATAAAGGATTAAAAGATACATCAAATACTTGTCCTTCTTCATATGAAAAAAAATATTCAACAAAATGTTTAAAAATTACATTTAATGATAATGACATAAAATATCTAATAATAGAACCCTCTACTAAAATAATAAATTATGGAGATGAAACATATAAAATCCCTAACAGCACAATAATAGAGTTTTTAGATGAAACCAATATAGGATTATGCACAAATACTACTATTACTAATAATAAAAATTCATATAAAAATAAAACAGATTGTGAAAATAATGGATTTACATGGATAGGCAATTTTGATACATATCAAAATATAACTTTTACAAATAAAGATAATGTATTAACAATAGATGTTCCATACTATGAAATAGATGGTACAACTAACTATGGATTTAAAATAATCCACCCATATAATTTAGATTAATAAAATAATAAATAAAATAATTACACTAATTATACCATGAAGAAAACGTGCTATAAGAAAGGGTAAATATTTTATTTTTTTATCCTCTAAAATATTCATTATCTGAGTATGTACTGATAATCCTCCAAAAGAAACAAAAAAACAAGAAAATAATAACTTTATATACATATTACACTTAGAAAAAGATATAAATTTTAATCCACTAGTTATTTCAAAAAAACCTATAATAATAGAATTATATATATTACTACTATTAATACTAAATAAACTAACAATAATTAAAAATGTAGTAATAACAGCATATACATTAAATAAAGTTGAAATACCTTCCTTAATTCCTTTAAAAAATACTTTAAATATATTTGCTTTATTAATATTATTATTAAATAACTTAATATTATCTCTAATACTTATATTATTGTTATCATTATAATAACTTTTATAATTTCTAAAAATTAAACCAATAATTATATTACCCAATATATGAGAAATTAAAATTAAATAACCATATCTTACATTACCTAAATAACTATTACCTATAGTATTAATAATAAATAAAGGATTAGAAAAGAAAGTAAAAAGCAATATCTTTTCACCATCATAATCACTAATTAAATCTTTATTAATTAAATCATTAATACTTTTTGCACTACTAGGAAACCCACTAATAAGACTAATAAAAAATACAAAAGAAGCTTCTTTTTTAACTTTAAATAATTTACTAGTTATTTTATTAAATATATTACCTAAAAATATAGGAAAACCTATTTCTATTAAAATATATGAAATAATAAACATAGGAAAAAGTGATGGAAATACATTCTTAATAAATAAATTAGAACTAAATATAATGACATCACTAATATTTGTACTATTTCTAAATAATAAAGTAATAAATATAAATAAAATAAAAATAACTACAAAAGATTTAAAATTTCTCTTCATATAATCACTACTTTCTTGTTATAATTATATTGGAGTTGAAATATATGATACATAAAATAAAAGAAAAAATAAAAAAAGATATAAACTTAATAAAAGAAAAACCAAAAATACTATTATGGTATCTAATACCTTTAATAATAACAATCATATTAGTAATACCCCTTCCATACTATATAACAATAGGAGGAGGAACATTAAGTTTAGAAGATAAAATAATAATAGAAAACAATACTACAAATAAAGGATCATTTAATTTAGCATATGTAAGCGAAGTAAAAGGAAATGTATTATTTTATATATTAGGTAATATAATTCCAAGTTATAAAATAGAAAAACAAGAATCAGTAGTAGCTTCTAATGAAAGTATATCTGATTATAACTTTAGAGAAAAAATATATTTTAATGATTCAGTAAATAGTGCTACATACATTGCATATAAAAAAGCAAATAAAGAAATAAATGAAAAAGAAAAATCTTTAGTTATTATATATGTAGATGAAAACTCAAATACAGATTTAAAAGTACAAGATATAATATTAAGTATAAATGATATTAATGTTACTAGTACTATAGAACTTTCTAATATATTAAATAAATATACAGATAAAGATGAAATAATAATCAAAGTATTAAGAGATAATAAAGAAGTTCAAGTAAAATCAAATTTAATTTATATGGATAAAACATATAAATTAGGTATAACAGTATATGAAGATATAACATATGAAACAAACCCTAAAATAGAATATAAATTTAATCAAAAAGAAACAGGCCCATCTGGAGGTCTTACTATTGCACTTAATATATATAATAATTTAATAGAAGAAGATATAACAAAAGGCTACACAATAGTAGGTACAGGTACTATAGATAAAGATGGTATAGTAGGTCCTATCGGGGGAGTAAAATATAAATTAAAAGGCGCAGCAAAATCAAAAGCAGATATATTTTTAGTACCAAGTAGTAATTATGATGAAGCAATCGAAGAAAAAAAGAAAAATAACTATAAAATAAATATAATAAGCGTTGATACATTTGATGATGCTTTAGAAAAACTAAATAACTTAGAAAATAAGTCAAAATAATCGCAAAATATCTTGCGTTTTTTTTAGTATAATAAGGTTATAAATAATAGGAGTGTTAAAATGAAAACAAAAAATAAAAAAATATTTTTAATCTTATTACTAATATCTCTAATTACATTAGTAATAGGAATAACATATGCAGTATTTAATATAAATATTAAAGGATTAATTAATATAAATACTGATAACCCAGGTATTAGCTTAACATATGAAGAACCACCAAAAGCATTAGAACAATCAAACTCTATACTAACTAAAGAAGAGTACAAAACAAGTAATGATTACTTTGAATTTAAAGTATCTAGTGCTAGTAGTACAATATATGATTTATATTATAATATTTATCTAACTGAAAAAACTAATACTTTATCTAAAGATAATTTATATATTTACTTAACTAAACTAAATAACACAACAGAAGAAGAAGTATTAGAATCTACATTAGTAAGTAATTTAACTACATACTCTAATTATGATAATAGTTATATAATAACATCTAATAATTTTGAGTTTTTAACTGAAGAAAAAGAAACAAAAGAAATAACATATAGACTAAGAATATGGAATGAACCATCTATTAATTCTACTT
>CAYSEZ010000016.1:0-16905 GCA_964430375.1 uncultured Mycoplasma sp.
TAATTTTTCTTTCATAAAAAATAATTTCACTCCTACTCTAGTGAAATTATAGCATAAACCACCCCCCCGTCAAGTTTACGAACATTTGTTCGGGTTTACATTATATATCCTATTACTTGTTTTAGTAACATATATTTATCTTTATCAGTTGATTTTAATTCTAAATCTATTTTTGATAAATATATTAATATATCTTTTAATTCTTCTTTTGTATATATTTTAACTCTTGTACTTGCTTTTTTAAATGGATAATTACTTTTTACATTAAATAATTTCATTAAGTAATCTGGTGATTTATTTATTTCTTTACATGCGTATATATATCTATATTGCAATGCGAGTAGGGCTATAAAAGGTATTACTTCTTTTCTTGATTCTATAAAATCTTCTAACAATGTTTCTATTTTGTTTATTTTCTTTTCAACTATTGCATCGCATAGTTCGAAACTATCGTCTGATGGTATTATAGATGAATATTTATTTATTATATCTTCATTTATATTATTAGTTATAATATTAAATTTATCTATTTCGTTGATACATAAGTCTATATCCATACTATTGTTATTCATGATAATATTTAAACTATTATAATCTATTTTAATATTATTATTTTTACAATAATTACTTAATTTATTATGTATATCTTCTGGTTTTAATTCTTTTATTTCTATAACTGTTATATTATCTTTTATTGTTTTATATAAATTAGTTCTTTTATCTATTTGATTTGTTAATAGTATTAGTGTTATTTCTTTATTTGGATTATTTAAATAGTCTTTTATTTTACTTGATGATTCATTTAGTTTGAAGTTTTTAACTATTATTACTCTTGATTTATCGATTAATGATGGGTAGGAACATTCTATTATAATATCATTTATATCTATTTCTTCATAGTTTAAATAAGTTATATTTGAATCCTTGTTTATTATTTTATTTAACTCTTCTTTTAAAATATAAGGGGATATAATATTAATTAAATAATTTTTCATTCAACGATTCCTACTTTACTAAATGGGAATAAAACTAAATTAGCTTTACCTAATATTTGTTCTTTATTTATAGGCCCAATCATTCTACTATCTTTAGAATTGATTCGATTATCTCCTAAGCAGTAGTATTCATTGTCGTTTAGTTTAACTATTTCAAAATCTTGTGTTTCACTTAATGAATACTTATCTTCTATATGTTTACCATTAATGTATAATTTGTTATCTTTATACATAATTGATTCTCCTGGTAATCCGATAACTCTTTTTATAATATATGTTCCTTCTGATTTAATAACTACTATATCAAATCTATCTATTCCTTTTCTTAAACTTACTTTATCTAAAATCATTACTTCTTTATTTTCTAAGGTAGGATACATACTGGTTCCATTGACTATAATTGGGCTATAGAAAAATTTTCTTATTAATAAAACAATAATAACTATTAGGATGCAAGATAATGTTTCTTTAATTATATTTTTCATGTTTATCACTCTTTCTTTAATAAATTATATCAAAAAGAAAAAGTTTAATAAACTTAATATTATAAATATTTATTAAACTTTTTAAATTCATCACCATTTTCAAGATTGGTTTCGTTTAAATCTTTTATTAATGATTTTTGAGTTCGATCTAACTTTTTAGGAATAACTACGTTAGTAATAATTATCATATCTCCAGTTCTTCCTGTTTTTTCTTCTTTTATTCCTTTTCCTTTTAATCTTAATTCTTCTCCGGATTGAGTTCCAGGTTCTATTTCTATAACAGTTGTTCCAGTTATGGTAGGTATTTCTTTTTTGCAACCTAATATTGCTTCAGTTATTGTTAATGGAACTTCTAAAATAATATCTTTGCCTTTTCTTTCGAATAGTGGATGATCTTTAACGTTAAATTCGATATAGATATCGCCGTTTGCTCCGCCACCCGTTCCAGCTGCTCCTTTGCCTGCCATACGCATTTGATCACCGTTATTAATTCCTGATGGAACTCTTAAGGTTATTGTTTTTTCTCCTTTGGTTCTACCGTTACCTTTACATGTTGTACATACTTTTTCGTATTCTTCTCCTGTACCGTTACAATTATGGCATACGGTTTGAACGCTGGTTACTCCAAATATGGTTCTTTGTTGGCTTATTATTCTTCCTTTGCCATTACATTTAGAACATTTACGTGGATTTAATCCACCTTTACCGTTACATCCGTTACACATTTGATTTAAATTAACTTTAAAGGTTTTTTCGCATCCAAATATGGCTTCTTCAAATGTTAAGGTAAGTCTAATTAATGAATCTTCTCCCTTTACTCCGGATTTACTTTTTCTTCTGCTAGAACCACCAAAGAATGATCCTAGAATATCTTCTAAATCATCTTGGCTAAAGCCAAAGTCCCCAAATCCGCCTTGGAATCCACCAAAACCTTCAAATCCACCAAATCCGCCGGCACCACTTCCGTTTACTGCATCTGCTCCGAATTGGTCGTATGTTTTTCTTTTTTGTGGATCTGATAATACTCCATATGCTTCTGATACTTCTTTAAATTTTTCTGCTGCTCCTGCTTCTTTGTTTACATCTGGATGGTATTGTTTAGCTAGTTTTCTAAAAGCACTTTTTATCTCAGCGTCTGTTGCGTTTTTTGAAACTCCTAAGGTTTCATAATAATCTTTTTTATTCATTATTATTACCATCTTTCTTTATTATTTTTTTATATTCTTTAATTGTGTTTGTAAAAAATTTGATTGCATCTTCAATAACTTCTGGTTTGGATATATCTATACCTGCAATAAGTAATTCGTTGGATGGATAATCACTTCCACCACTTTTTAAAAAGTTTTTATATTTTTCTAACGCTTCTGGAACTTGATTATATATATCGTTTGCTATTTTTATAGCACATGATAAGCCAATAGAGTATTTATATACATAAAAATCGTAATAAAAATGGGGGATTCTCATCCATTCATATTGAATTTCTTTATCAATTATAACATCTTTTCCAAAATATTTCTCATTTAATTTATAATATTCTTTAGATATTAATTCATGGGTTAATACTTCTCCTTCTTCATTTAATTTATGCATATTTCTTTCAAATTCTGCAAACATGGTTTGTCTATATATCGTTGATTTAAATAGTTCCATTATTTGATTTAATATATTTAACTTTTGATTAGTGTCATTTGTATTATTTAATAAATATAATCTAAGTAGCATTTCATTAACTGTTGATGCAACTTCTGCTACGAATATTTTATAACTTGAATTATTATAAGTATTATTTTGACAAGATAAATATGTATGGACGGAGTGTCCTAGTTCATGCGCTAAGGTTGAAACATCATCTAATTTATTTTCATAATTTAATAGTATATATGGGTTTGTATCATAGAAACCGCTTGAGTAAGCTCCGGTTCTTTTTCCTACGTTATTATATACATCAATCCATTGTTCATCAAATGCTTTTTTTATTATTTCTATATAATCTTTTCCTAATGGTTCTAGGGCTTTAATAATTATATTTTTAGCTTCTTCGAATGTATATTTTTTGTTATCTTCTTTTACTAGGTCTACATATATATCATATAAATGAAGTTCTTCTAGGTTTAAACATTCTTTTTTTAATTTATAATAATCGTATAATGGTTCTAAATTATTATTAATTGTATTTATTAAATTATTATATATATCAAGGCTTATATTATCATCAAATAAGGATGCTTCAAGTGATGAGTTATACTTTCTTATTTTAGCTATTTTAGTTAGTACGTCTATATTACCTCTAAAGGTATTAGCTAAGGTATTCTTATAATTACTATAGGTTTTATATAGTAATTTAAATGCTTTTTTTCTTACTTCTCTATTAGATGATTTAGATAGTACACTCCATTTACTTTCATTAAATTCAATATATTTACCGTTTTCATCTTTAATCTTACCGAATTTAATATCTGAATCAGTTAATGATTCAAATGTTTCTTCTGATATTGATAATATTTTTTCTAATTTGCTTAGTAATTCTTCTTCGTCTTTACTTAATGTATGTTCTTTATATCGATAAAAGTTTTCTAAATTAAATTTATATTTATCTAATTCTTTATTGTTATTAATTAGATTTAAAACATAATTATAGTCTTTTTTCATCATTTCTGGTGTTATAAAGGAAGTAATTTCACTATATTTACTAATTAAATTATCTACTTTTCCTTTGTGTTCCTGATACTTTGTATTAGTAGTATCTTCATCATGTTTTAAACTAGCATAATAGTATAGTTTATATATTCTTCTTTCTAATTTTTCACTGATTTTGAAATAATTAAGTAAGGATTCTGAATTATCTAGTATATGACCTTCAATATTTTTTATTTCGTAAATATCATTATTAATTGAATTTAATTCTTTAAGAAAAATATCATCACTTTTAAATATTTTAGATAAATCCCATTTATATTTTAAATCTATTTCATCTCTTCTTTTTTGCTTTTCCATATATTATCCTTTAAATAACTATTTAAAAGTTCTAGATAATCCTAGAACTTTTAAAATTAACTAGTCTTTATTAACAAATTCTGCTTCTTCAGCTTGACTTTCAGTGTTTTCTGTATTAGCTTCTTGTGCTGCTTGTGCAGTCTTAGCAGCTTCTTCATATACTTTTGTTGCTAAGGCCATAGCTTTATCATTTAATGCTTTAGTCTTATCTTTTATTTCTTCTATATCTGTTCCTTCTAATGCTTTCTTTAAATCTGCAATTAAATCTTCAGTTTCTTTCTTTTCATCATCTGTTAATTTATCTCCTAAATCTTTAACTGCTTTTTCACAGGCAAATATGGTTTGATCTGCTTCGTTTCTTGTATCAGCTTCAGCTTTACGTTTTTCATCTGCTTCTTTATTTGCTTCTGCTTCTTTCATCATTTTATCAATCTCTTCGTCTGATAAGTTTGTATTTGATGTTATTGTAATAGATTGTTCTTTATTAGTTCCTAAATCTTTTGCTTTAACATTAACAATTCCGTTTGCATCAATATCGAAAGTAACTTCAATTTGTGGAACTCCTCTAGGTGCTGGTGGAATATTTAATAATTGGAATCTTCCTAATGTTTTGTTATCTGCAGCCATCGGTCTTTCACCTTGTAATACATGAATATCTACAGCTGGTTGATTATCTTGTGCAGTTGAGAATACTTGTGATTTGCTTGTAGGGATTGTTGTGTTTCTAGGAATTAATACGGTCATAACATCTCCTAAAGTTTCTATTCCAAGTGATAATGGTGTAACATCTAAAAGGACTAAATCATTAACTTCTCCTGTAAGAACTCCACCTTGAATAGCTGCACCCATTGCAACTACTTCATCTGGATTAACACTCTTATTAGGTTCTTTTCCTAATTCTTTTTTAACTAATTCTTGAATATATGGAATACGAGTAGAACCACCTACTAATATAACTTCATCAATATCTGATGCTTTTATGTTAGCATCTTTTAATGCTTTACGAACTGGTTCTAATGTTGAGTCAAATAGATCACGACATAAATCTTCGAATTTAGCTTTACTTAGGTTGATATCCATATGAGCAGGTCCTGCGTCTGTTTGGGTAATAAATGGTAAGTTAATGTTTGTAGTTGTCATACCACTTAAATCTTTTTTAGCTTTTTCTGCTGCATCTTTAATTCTCTGCATTGCCATTTTATCTTTAGATAAATCTATTCCGTTTTCTTTCTTGAATTCAGCTACAAGATAGTCCATTACGCATTTATCGAAATCGTCTCCACCTAAGTTATTATTTCCACTTGTAGATTTAACTTCAAATACTCCATCACCTAGTTCAAGAACTGAAACATCGAATGTACCTCCACCTAAATCGTAAACTAAAATTGTTTGTTGTTTGTCTTGTTTGTCTAAACCATATGCAAGTGATGCTGCGGTTGGTTCGTTAATAATTCTTTCGACTTCTAAACCTGCAATTTTACCTGCATTTTTAGTTGCTTGTCTTTGGGCATCATTAAAGTACGCTGGTACTGTAATAACTGCTTTTGTTACTTTTTCTCCTAAATAGCTTTCGGCATCTTTCTTTAATTTCATTAATATTTTAGCACTAATCTCTTCAGGAGTATATTTTTTACCATCTATATCTACTTTATGGTCGGTACCCATATATCTCTTGATTGAGCTAATTGTTTTGTCTGGATTAGTTACTGCTTGTCTTTTTGCTGTAACTCCAACTAATTCGTTTCCGTCTTTGAACGCTACTACTGATGGGGTTGTACGGTCTCCTTCGGGATTAACAATTACTTTTGGTTCTCCTCCTTCTAATACTGAAACACAACTGTTTGTTGTTCCTAAATCTATTCCTATAATTTTACTCATAATTTATCATTTCCTTTCTTTCTACTTGTGAGTATAATTTATTTTTTCTTCTTTTAATTTTTTATTAATTTCTAACTCATCTTTCTGATTTTCTTCATCTAATAAACTATCTGAAAGATTATATTCTTCTCTTAGAAATGCTTTTTCATTATCATTTAACTTTGAAAATAATTCTGCAAATCTTTTATAGACTTTTTCGTATTCGATATCTTCTTCGGTTAAATTCTTTAATTCATACATAGTTAATGCACATTCTAAGAAATTATCTGTGATTTCTTCCATCGTTTCACCTTACTGATTAACTTTAACCATAGATGGTCTAATTACTTTATCTTTATATATGTATCCTTTTTGTAATACTTCAAGAATAACATTAGATGGTTTTGTTTCATCTTTATCAATCAAAACTGCTTGATGATAATTAGGATCAAATTCAACACCTTCGGCTTCTATTTCTTTTACTCCTAAATCAAGTAATATTTTTACTAAATTAGAATAAATCATTTTAAATCCTTCTTGGTATTTTTTTACTTCATCACTAGCTTCATCGGATAATTCAGTTTTAAGTGCTCGTTCAAAGTTATCAATTGTTGGAAGTAAATTCTCAATTAATTCGTGATTAGCGTATTTATAAAAATTTGCTAATTCGTCATCTTTTCTTTTTTTGAAATTTATCATTTCAGCTTGAATTCTCAAACTTTTAGCCTTTTCTTCTGCAAGTTGTTCTTTAAGTGTTTCTACTTCTTTATTTTCTTTATGTTTTTTAGGTTTTACCTTTTCTTCTTGCTCATTTTTATTTATTTTTTCTTCTTCCATTTTTGCTGCTACCTTTCTAAGTAATTCTTTAAGTAATTAAGTAAAGTTACTACTTTATCATATTCCATTCTCTTAGGGCCAATAATTGCGATAGTTCCTTCTTCTCCTGAGATGTTATAACTTGTTTTTATAACTGTAACGTTTGGATCGAATTCGTTTTCTTCTCCGATGAAGATATTGACTTCTTTATCATCTGTTTCTATTTTTTTGATTAGATCAATGTTTTCAAGTTTACTTATCATTCCTTTTATTTTATTTGGTTCGTCATATTCTGGTTGTTTTAGTATGTTTGTTTTTCCTCTAAATAATACGTCAGAATTTTTAACTGAAAAGTCTTCAAAGGCTTCTTTAAATAAGTTCATTATTGCTTCGTGTTCTTTAATTTTTTTGGCAATAACTGGTTTAACTTCAAATTCTAGTTTTTCGTTAATTTTTGATAATTTGGCTCCAAATAATTCTTTATTAATTATTTCACTAGTTTTAACTAATTCTTCAATCCTTATTGTATTAGGTATAATAAATTGTTTGTTTTCAACGTGTCCTGAAGATGTTACTATTACTGCAACTATTTTATTACTATCTAATGGAATTATGTTAATTTGTTTTAAGGTATTATTTTCACTTTCCTTTCCTAACACGACTGCGGTATAGTTAGTTAAATCACTTATTATTTCCATACACTTAACTATACAATCACTAACAGGTAAGTTTTTATTATTTAAAATTGTTTGGAGTTTTAATACTTCTTCTCCTGTTAATTCTTTTGGTTTCATTAGTTTATCAACATAGTATTTATACCCATTTTCAGAAGGTATTCTACCACTTGATGTATGTGTTTTTTCTAAATATCCTAAGCTTTCTAGGTAAGCCATGTCATTTCTAATAGTTGCACTAGAACAATTAAGTTTTTTTACTAAACTATTTGAACCAACTGGTTTGATTGTATTAATGTATGTTTCTACAATTAACTTAAGCAATTCATTCTGCCTATTGTTCACTTAATCACTTCCTTTTTAGCACTCCTTTTTCTTGAATGCTAATACCATTATAATATTATGTTTAGCACTTGTCAATATATGAGTGCTAATTTTGTAAAATTTTTTCGAATTTTTTTACAAATAAAAAAGTAACCCTCTTAATTACTAATTTATTTCACTTCGTTTCCTAACAAATATTATATAATTTATTATTATTAAAAATACTATAATAAATAATTTATATTTTATATTATAAACAATAAATGATAATATATACGTTAATATAAACACTATTATCTTATTTTTTATAATATTTATAAATAATAATTCTATTACAGATATTAATATATATAACAATATTATATTTAATAATATATTAATATCTATCTTAAAGAATAAAGATATTATTAAATAATGAACTATATTAAATATAACTATAAACAATATTATAAATAACATTTTAGATATATAAAATTCACTTTTTCTTATCCTTAAAAGAATCAAATCATAAATATAAGTCATTTCATAAGTATAAAAATAATAAACTAAATATATTATTAAAAATGTTTTATATATTATCAATAAATTATCTTTACTCTCTATTAATCTTAATATATCACTATAATATAATTCTGATGTTTGTAATTTTAATAAAAATATACTTAATAAAAGATATAATATAAATAATAGTATATATTTATAATTCTTTTTTATAGTTTGTTTTAAAATATTATATTGTATCATAATAAATCTCTTTTCTTTTTAATTATTTGATTATATATTATTCTATTAAGTATAATTAATAAAAATATTTGTAATAAGAAACACAATATTTCTAATAATATATTTTGATATTCTATTCTTTGAAAATAATATGGAAACAATATATACATTTGAGATACATTATTTATAATATCTTTATAACTAGATTTATAAAACATCAATACCAGCATAATTAATGTTGTAAATAAAACATATTTATTATTTATACAAATAATATAATATATAGTAATATTTAATATTATAAATAACGGCAATTCTTTAAACATAAAAATAATTAAATATACAGGTAACGATATATTATAATAACTATAACTAATTATATTAAAATTATTAAATGATAGTAAGATAGAACCAGATATAGATAATATTAAAAAAATAAAATATAAATAAATAGACATTAAAATAATATCTTTATAAAAATAATTAATATATTCTCTTACACAAGTAAATCTACCAATTAAATTTAATTTATTAAAATAATATTTTAAATACCTATAAATATTAATAATAGCAGCAATAAATAGAAATAATATACTGGTTGGAGAAGTTAAAATATTTAATAAATTTAACCAGAAGTTATATTCTAAGTGTCCTGAAAATAAAGGAACTAATACACCGATTAATATAATTAAAAAAACAAGTAAATTGTTTTTATCATTTAAATAATTATTTAATTTTTTCATGACAATATTTTTCCATCCTCAATACTAATTATCTCCTCCACCAATCCATCTAATTCCTCTTTAATATGAGAAGTAATTATTATAGTTTTCCCCTGTTCTTTTAAAGACTTTAAATAACTAATTATATTAGCTACAGTATCCCTTTCAATACCATTAAACGGTTCATCTAAAATTATAAAACTAGAATTTTCCATAATTGCCTGAGCAATACCTAATTTTTGTTTCATACCTAAAGAATACTTAGAATACTTTTTATCCCTATTAGGAATTAAATTAACAATCTCTAATGCTTCTAATATTTCCTTATCACCTATCTTCTTATTTATGTTTGCAAGCAATTTCAAATTCTCATAACCAGTTAAATCAGGAAAAAAATTAGGTTTTTCAATTAACGCTCTTATATCCTTACAATATTCATTACTATTATTTAAATTAATACCATCATAAAGTATATCTCCTGATGTTGGAACATAAAAACCACATATTAACTTCAATAAAACACTTTTCCCACTACCATTATATCCACATAAACCGTATATTTTACCAGATTCAAATGTTTTTGTTATTCCTTTAATTATTTCATCTTTACCAAATCTTTTAGTTACATTTCTAACTTCAATAACCATTTCTTCCTCCTAATTCTTCTCTATATCTATAATTAACTTCTCTTTATTTTTATATGAAAAATATAATACCAATTGAGTTATAATCAACACTACAAAAGTAAATAATGTAGGATAATATATACCATAAGAATCATTAAACGGAACTGAATTTATAATATTAAATATTATTCCAAACCCTGATTTAAACATTATTCCAGATATCATTCCATCTAATACAACTTCTAAAAACAATTCTATTCCTAATATACTTAAAAAAGTAAGTATTAATGATATAAAATAATTATGATGTTTTCTAGATACAATTAAAGATACATTTACATATATCAAAGTAGTAAAAATATTATTTACAATATACATTAATATAAAAATAAATATATTACCAGTATGTTCCCAAGGAACTAAAGATAATTCATATGATAGTAAAGATATTCTTTTTGTATATAAAATATAAAAAATAATTGTTAATAATAAAGTAATAGGTATTATTAATGATGATAGATAACTTACTTTAAATACTTTATTTAAATTTTTATTATAATTATTTCTATTATTTTCATTAAGTAATATTTTATTCCTTAAATACCTAGTTATAAAATAACATGAAGGTATTATCGTAAATAAAATTAAAGTAAACCCATTAGGAAAATAATCATTAGTTAAAGTCTGACCATATAAAACCAAAGCCGAATACTTATTCTCCATAATTTCCTTCATATTATCACAAGCATCTTGATTTTTAATATCAATAACACAATTAGTATTGTAGTATTCATTCGTATTATTAAGTATCTTATTATGCTCTTTAATTGTTGAATTAATAGATAACATCATTAAAAACAAAAATAAAATAAAAGATGTAATATGTAAAAAATATTTTTTCATTCTCATAAGTTTCCTCTTTCTAGTAAAAAAAGACAGTATAACTTCTACCCAACACTGTCTATTCCTTGGTCATTTAAAAACCAATAACCTTTTGTTGTTGTTTCTAAAAGAGTAAAATCGTATCTTTGAACTGATAATCTCCAATTATCAGGTTTAGGTGCTGTTCCTTGAAAAATATGTGTTGTTCCCATTTTTGTAATTAAGCCATTTGAAGCATCTTTATCATCCTTAGTTCTCATTTTAACAAGTATTTTACAATCAGCACATGGATTAGATAATGTAGTTATTGATTCAATATTTTCATATGTAGGATTAGAAAAATCATTTTTTTCATAATATGATGTGTAATTTGATTCTTGTTTTGTTAAAACCTCAATGACACCTATTCTTCGATAAATTACACCTGCCTTTGCGATAATCATATTTGTTATTATAGCAATCAATAAAATTGCAAAAGAAATTTTTAGGTATTTCATATAAACTTCATACCCTCTTTCTATAATAGAATATAACATAATGTTCTATAAATGTAAATTATATTTTATAAAAAAATTGTAAATTATATTTTATAAAAAAATCATCCCTTCTAAGAATGACTTTTTAACTTAATTTACTAATAATTACTTCTATTTCTTTATCATCTATTCTATTAAATAACAAATTATTATTTTTAATATTAATATTACCACTAATAGATGATTCATTCCAATTTCTATCTATATCAATATCTAACATATTAAATATTTTATCAGAAGTTGAAGTTAAGAATGGTCTAATCAACTTAGCAATATTAAGTATCATATAAATACAAGTATAAGTAACATTATTAAATTCATCTATATTCTCTTTAACCTTAATCCATGGAGTTTGTTCATCATAATATTTATTACCCAAAGAAATATAATCCATAACCCTCATTAAAGCAGATTTTAATTCACCTTTTTCAATTAAAATTCCAACCTCATTATATGTTTCAACAGTTATTTTTTTAATATTACTATCTATTATACCATCAGTTATTACCCCATCAAATTTTTTATTAATAAAAGATAAATTACGATTAATAAAATTACCTAAAGTTCCAACCAAATACTTATTATGAGTAGTAATCATCTCTTCAATACTACAACTAATATCTTTAGCCTCAGGACCATTAAAAGTAAAATAAAACCTAATAGTATCTTTATCAAATAACTCTAACAACTGATTAACCGAAATTAAATTACCCTTCGACTTACTCATCTTTTCATTATTCAAATTAACATAAGCAGACGAAATAATATAATCAGGTAGCCTATAATTCTTACCAATAGCAAGTTCCAAAGCAGGAAAAATAGTAGTATGAAAAGGAATATTGTCCTTACCATGAACCATATAAACCCTTAAATTCTGATTACTATCAGATAAAACCACATCAGGATTCATTCCCCTATCCCTTAAAACCTTATCAGATGCAGATAAATAACCAAGAACAGCCTCTATCCATACATATATTCTTTTATTATCATAACCATCAACAGGAACTTCAACACCCCAGTCTAACTCCCTAGTTGTAGCCCTTTCAACTAAACCATCAATATACTTTTGAGTTTCCCCAATCGCATTTTTTCTCCACTTATCTTTATTTCTATCAAGTAAATTTTGTAATTCATCCTTAAACAAAGGTAATTTAAAATACAAATGCTTATTAGACTTAGTTATTAACTGTGAATTACAAGATTTACAATGTTTATCCAATACCTCAGTACTATCTAAAGAAGCCAAACAATTATCACATTGATCACCAGTAGATATACCACCACACTTAGGACAAACACCAACTATTTCCCTATCAGAAACAAACTTATTACAACTATTACAATAATCCTGTTCTATTTCTTTTTCATAAATATAACCATTATCTATCATTAATTTAAAAACATCTTTAACATAATTTTTATGATAATCACTCATAGTTGCAGTATATAAATCATAATTAAAATCCATCCCATTAAATGATTTAACAAATTCATTATGATAAAACTCAGCTATTTTTTCAGGTGAAGTATTTTCCTTCTTTGCCCTTTCAGTTATCGGAGTCCCATGACAATCAGAACCAGATACATAAATAACATTATCTCCACATTGTCTATAATATTTAGCAATAACATCTCCAGGTAAAAGCGCAGCTAAATGACCTACATGTAAATAATAATTAGCATATGGCCATGCCCCTCCAATTAAAATATCTCTTTTCATATTCATTCTCCTTTACATAAAAACATGTATAATTAACATCATAACTATAGTTAAAAATATAATTATAGCAAGTAATTTATATACATTTCTTTGATACTTCTTCATAAAATCACAACCTTATTGTAACATATTAATAATAGAAATTAAAGTTAATCTCTATCTTTTCTTGCTATTAATGTACCATCTACTTTGTAGATTGCAGCAGCATTTACAATATCATATGAATTTAAAATTCTATCCAATATGTCTTCTATAGATATAAATGGTGGAATATCAGTTTCATCAGTAATTGGAACATTTCCAATAAATTCCATCATAAATCCTTCTATATTTTCTGAATATAACCCTACAAAATATTCTCCATTATTTTTAAAATAAACTAATCTATAACCGTCTTTTGCAGTAAAATCATTATAATCATATATTAATTCTTCTTTATATACTTCTCTATCATTAACTTTATCTACATTATCTCTTATCTTTTTCTTTATACAATTTTGGTTTATATCATATATTGCTACTCCTAAAGCTTTTTCGTTTAAATCTAAAAATCTATCTAGTATATCGTCTATATCTTTAAATTTAATATTTTTATCTTCTTTATTAAAGAAATTAATAAAGTCTTCTATTTTCTTAGCATATAATCCTTGTTCTGCTTCGTGATATTTTTCATAGTAATAAACTATTCTGTATCCTTCTTCATAAATAACACTTGTTTCAAACGTATTTAATTCTTCTACTGGTATATTCATAAGTCATCTCCTCTATCTTTTCTTAATATTAAAAGCATCCTTATTACCAAATTGATAATATTCAATATACTTATCTAATTCATTATCTCTACCCATAAAATACATAGCCTCATCATAACTTAACCTAAAAGTTTGAATAAATCTCTTTAATCTTTCAACATTAACCTTATCAATATATTCTATAATATCTTTTCTCGATAAAACCCTATCTATTCTTAATTTAGAAGAAACATATAAATCATAATAACCATAATATTCATCCTCAAATTCAATAACATCACCAAGAGAAGTTACCTCACATACAACAACATCTTCATTTAATGAATTACCATATCTTAAAGTATCTTCCAATCTCTTTGCAAAATGATATCCATTCTTTTTAATTTGTAATTCTCCATCTATTTCTAAGATATCTCCCTCTTTACATACTTTATCATAATTATTTGTAAATTTCTCCTCATTACCTATAAATACTTTATATCCTTTAACTTCCATACTTAATCCTCTTTTTTATATATTTATTACAACTTTTTAATAACCTATTCGATAACTTACTTACTTTTACAGAATTAAACTTCTCATTCGTTAACCTTGTTAAAATATCTAAATACTTATTATCTAACATACATTTATAAGAATAATTAAAATTAAAATCATATATCAAAGCATAATTCTTAATTATTAAATCAATATTACTCCTAATATATTTATAATTTAATTTATGAAATAACTTATACTCCAATAAAATCATAAAAGAAGGACTAATATAATTAAAACTATCATACCAAAAACAAGTTTCAAACTCATCAGAACACATAATATTAAAAATATCCAACTTATCAGCATCCCTTATTATCTTACAAAATAATCTATCCTTTTCAGTTATATTATCCTCTATACTATTCTTATTATGATTTAATATTGCCAAATGAATAGTCCTATAATATTTTTTATCAATATTTAATTTATCTATCAATTTATCTTCAAACAATACTTTAATACCCATCTCAGCATGGTCAACCGATTTCTTATCATTAAAAGTATTATAAATTCTTATTTGTTCAAACCTACCAATATCATGAAGCAAACCAATAACCTCAGCAAGAGCAATATCCTCTTTATCTAACTTTAAATCCTTAGCTATACAAACACATAAATTAGATGTTCTTAAAATATGTTCCTTCTTTAACTTAATTTTATCATTCTCTATATCATAATTATTAATATACTTATTAATTTCATTTTTAGTACTATTGATATTGAACATTAAAATCACTTCCAAAATAATTATATATTAAAATAAGAAAAAAGAATAGTCAAATGACTATTCTTGAACTGTTTCTACAGTTAAGTTTTCACTTTCTTCTTTACTTAGAAATTCTTCTTCTAATACTTCGCTAGGTTCGTCTGATAAATATTCTTTATCAAGCATTATTTCAATATCTGAGTATTGTCTAGCTCCAGTACCAGCTGGTATTAATTTGCCTAAGATAACGTTCTCTTTAAGTCCTCTTAATTCATCAACTTTTCCTTTAATTGCAGCGTCAGTTAGTACTCTAGTTGTTTCTTGGAATGATGCTGCTGATAGGAAGCTTTCTGTTTCTAAACTTGATTTAGTTATTCCTAGTATAATTGGATATCCTTTTGCAGGAACTTTTCCTTCTAATATTACTGGTTTATTCTTCTTAGCAAACTCTCTTATGTTAACTGTTAATCCGGCTACCATATCGGTATCTCCTGAATCAGTTATTCTAATTTTATTAATCATACGAGATGCGATTACTTCAACGTGTTTATCAGCAATATCAACACCTTGTGATTTATAAACTTTTTGAATTTCTTTAAGTATATATTCTTGAGTAGTAATAGGATCTGTTACGGCTAGTAATTCTTTAGGAGCTATTATTCCTTCTGTTAGTCTATCTCCTGCTTGTACTTCAGTACCTTCTTCTACTCTTAATTTAGCAGCATAGCTAGTTGTATGTTCTCTAGCTTCTGCTTCGTTTGTAACTGTAACTTTCCACTTACCAGATGATTCTTCAATTTTAGTAACAGTTCCGCTTATTTCGGCTATTGTTGCTTTTCCTTTTGGTCTTCTTGCTTCGAATACTTCTTCTACTCTTGGTAAACCTTGTGTAATATCTTCTTCTGAGGCAACTCCTCCGGCATGGAATGTACGTAGTGTTAATTGGGTACCTGGTTCACCAATTGATTGTGCTGCCATAATACCTACTGCTTCACCAGTCTCTACAAGAGCACCTGTTGCTAGGTTGTAACCGTAACATTTTTGACATATTCCATGTTCACTCTTACAAGTTAATACACTTCTTATTTCAACTTTCTTTATACCAGCTTTAACAATCTTACTTGCTAAACCTTCAGTTATAGCCTCACCTTTTTCAACAATTACTTCTTTTGTTTCTGGATTAATTACTTTTTTAGCAGCGTATCTACCAACAATTCTTTCTGCCATTGATTCTATAACTGTTCCATCATTTTCATTAATGAAATCACTTACAATTAGTCCGGATGAACATCCACAATCTTCTTCTTTGATTATAATATCTTGTCCAACATCAACTAGTCTTCTTGTTAAGTAACCTGAATCTGCTGTTTTAAGGGCAGTATCTGCTGATCCTTTACGGGCACCGTGAGTATTAACGAAGAATTCGTTAACTGAGTGTCCTTCATATAATGAGGTAAGGATTGGAATTTCTACTGCGTCTCCGTTTGGTTTTGCCATTAATCCACGCATACCTGCCATTTGGGTAAATTGGTTCAATGAACCACGTG
>CAYSEZ010000017.1:0-16410 GCA_964430375.1 uncultured Mycoplasma sp.
GACCTGTTATCTCTTTAAAACTAGGAACAAAGTTTACCTCAGGTACAACAGGAACTACAACTAATCCATACGTGGTTGTAACTGAATAAATAATATATAAGATAAATTAATCTAATGATTAGCTTATCTTTTTTTAATATTTTTAAATTCTATTTAATAAACTTAAATAGGGAGAGAATATGAAAAAAATACTTGATTATATAAAAGATACTAAATTTAAAATAATTATTTATGATAATAAAATAGATATATTAAATTATAAAGAAATAATTATATTTGAATCTAATAAAATAGTTATTAATTGTAATACCTTTAATATATCTATTAAAGGTAATAATTTAATTATAAATAAAGTATATGATAATGAAGTATTAATAATTGGTAATATATTAAATATAGAATTTAGGTGATTATATGAATTATTATTTAGTAGAAATAAAGGGTAAAAATCCTAAAAGATTATTAACTAAAATATTTAAATTAAATATTAATATATTTGATATAAAGTATTATTATAATAAAATAACTTTTAAGACTTTTTATGATGATTATTTAAAAATATTAAAAATAAAAACTATATATGAAATAAATATTATAGATATAAAGGGAATAAAAAGAATAAAAATTTTAATTAAGAAATATTTTATTTTTTTAATATTTTTTATATTTAGTTTATTATTATTAATATATTTTACTAATCATATATATTTTATAAATATTAATACTAATAATAATGAATTAAAAACTTTAATAAAAAAAGAACTATCTAATAATAATTTAACTATTTATAGTAAAAAACTATCTTATAAAGAGTTAGATAAAGTAAGTAAAAGTATAAAAAATAATAATATAGATTCTATAGAATGGATATCTATATATTATGAAGGAGTATATTTAAATATAGATGTAATAGAAAGAATAAAAGATAAAGAAATAGTATCTAATGAATTATATGATGTAGTAGCAGCTAAAAACGGGTATATTATGGATATATATGCAGAAAGTGGAGAATTATTAAAAGTAAAAGAAGATTATGTAAAAAAAGGTGATGTAATAATAAGTGGTAATATCTTTAGAAATAATAAAGTAGTAGGAAAAGTAAGTGCTAAAGGAGATGTATATGCTGAAGTTTGGTATAATGTAAAATTAAATAAAAGTTTAAAACAGATAGAAAAAGAAAAAACAAGTACTGGTTATAAAACTCTTAGTATTAATATATTTAATAAAGATATTAATTTAATAAAAATAAAAACTAAAATAAAAAAAGAAAATATTATAAATATATATAATAATAAAATATTAAACTTAAAGTTAACTAATAGTTATATTTATGATGAAAAAATAATTAATTTAAAAGATGAAGAAGTAATAAAAGAGTTAGAAATAAAAGCAAAAGAAGAAATAGAAAAAAATTTAACTGATAAAGAATATATAATTTATCAAAAAACTTTGAAAAATTATATAGAAGATGATAAAATATATATAGAAGTATTTTTTAAAGTTTATGAAAACATAAGTGAATATAAAAAAATACAAGAAATAACAGAAGAGGAGTAGTATGTTTATAGAGTTTAAAGAAGAAGCACTACATATATTAAGTTATTCTTATCCAATGGTACTTATTGCTATTATAATTGCATCTAGTCTTAGAATAACATATTTAGTAATAAATAAAGAAAAATTTATATTATATAAAGAATTATTTAAACTATCTTTTATAATATATATTCTATGTTTATTCCATGCAGTAACATATCAAGATGTAAGTTTTAGTAATGCTAATTTTATACCATTTAAAGAAATAACTAGGTATGATTTTGGAAGTAGTTTATTTTATAGAAATATATTAGGTAATTTACTATTATTTATTCCATTTGGTGTTTTTAGTGGTCATTACATTAAAATAAATAAAAGTTATATAGTTATTATTTTATCATTTATTGCATCTTTATCTATAGAACTTACACAACTTCTTATAGGTAGAGTATTTGATGTAGATGATATTATATTAAATGTACTTGGTGGTTTAATAGGATATATAATTTATAAAATATTTAAAAAATTTGAGAATAATTTACCTAATATTTTTAGAAAAGATTTAGTAAGAAATATAGTATCAATTATAATAACGGGAGGATTAATATGGTTTTTAATAAGATGAAGTTTAAAATTTATAATGAAACAGAAGAAGATATTGAAAAATATGAAAAAGAGTTAAAAGAAGTATTAAAATATGCTTTAGAAAAAGAAAATTTAAAAGATGTAGTATTTAATGTTATAATAGTAGATAACTCTTATATTCATAGATTAAATAAGGAATATCGTGGTATTGATAGAGTAACTGATGTAATTAGTTTTGCTTTAGAAGATGAAAAGAATGAAAATTATACTGATAAAAGAATACTTGGAGATATTTATATATCACTAGATAAAGCAAAAGAACAAGCTAAAGAATATAGACATAGTCTTGATAGAGAAATATGTTTTCTGGCGGTACATGGTCTCTTACATTTATTAGGTTATGATCATCAAAATAAAGAATATGAAAAAATAATGTTTGCAAAGCAAAAGGAGATATTAAATGGAAAAAGATTCACAAATTTATCAAAAAAATAAAAAAAGTTTTAAAAGATTTTTACTTTCTTTTAAATATTGTTATGAAGGTATTAGATATGCATTTTATCATGAACAAAATATTATAGTTATGCTTATTATGGGTATAATTGCTTTATCACTAGGTTTTATTTTAAATATTACTTATGTAGAAAGATTAATAGTTATTTTACTTATATTAATTATTATTTCTCTTGAAATGGTAAATACTGCGATAGAAGCGACAGTAGACGCGATAGGTAAACATAATGAAAATGCAAAGCATGCGAAAGACGCTGCAAGTGGTGCAGTAGGTATTGCTTCTATTTTAGCACTTATTATTGGACTTACTATTTATTTACCTAAATTAATTGAGTTAATAAGAGGTTAATATGATAGAAAAATTAAAAGAATTGTTAAACAATAGTTATACTCCTTTTTATAACTATCCTGTATCTTGTATACTTGTTACTAATGATAATAATATGTTTTATGGTGTTAATGTAGAAACCACATCACCAAATGCAGGAACATGTGCTGAAAGAAATGCTATTTATGGTGCAATTGCAAATGGGTATAAAAATAAAGATTTTAAAGAATTACATATAATGAATAAAACATTATCTTTTGCATATCCTTGTTTTATATGTAGACAAACTATAAATGATTTTTGTCCTGATATAAAGATATATGTCTATAACTATAATGGAGATAAAAAAGAAGTTTTAGTAAAAGACTTATGTCCATATCCATTTGATGAGGAGAATTTAAAATGAAAAGTGGTTTTGTAAGTATAGTAGGTAGGCCTAATGTAGGTAAATCTACTTTATTAAATAGAATATTAAATAAAAAAATAGCAATTACTTCAGATAAAGTAGGTACAACTCGTAATATAATATATGGAATATATAATGAAGAAGACACTCAAATAGTATTTATAGATACTCCTGGTATCAGTAAAAGTATTAATAAACTAGGAGATAACTTAAATAAAAAAGCATATTCTTCTTTTGAAAATGATTTAGTTTTATTTTTAATAGATATATCTAGTGGTTTTGGTAAAAATGATTTAAAAATATTAAATAGATTAAAAGATAATAATAAAGATGTTATTTTAGTATTAAATAAAGTAGATAAAATAAAAAAAGAAGATTTAATTAAAAGAATAATAGAGTTAAAAGACTTATATAATTTTTTAGATATAGTACCTATTTCATCACTTAATGGTAACAATATAGATGAATTAATTAAAGTAATAAAAAAATATTTAAAAGATGATATAAAGTATTTTGATGATGATACTTTAACTAATGTTACAGAAAGATTTATGATTAGTGAAATAATAAGAGAAAAAATACTTAATTTAACACATGAAGAAGTACCACATTCTGTTACTGTTTCTATAGAAAGTATTGAATTTAAGAAAGATAAAGTAGTAATAGATGCTCTTATAATAGTAGATCGTGATAATTTAAAAGGTATAATTATTGGTAAAAATGGCTCTATGTTAAAAGAAATAGGTAGATTATCTAGAATAGATATTGAAGAGTATTTAAGTAAGAAAGTATTTTTAAATCTTTATGTTAAAACTATTAAAGATTGGCGTAATAAAGAAAATATTTTTAATGATTTAGGAATAAATGAATTAGAAAATTAAAAAATTACCATTATAATAATAGGTGATTATAATGGATAAAAATTTATGGAATTTATTTAAAACAACAGGGGATTTGAGATATTATATTTTATTAAGAAAGTTGGAACAAACATATGAAGATATTGAAAGTAAAGGGAATAGTAGTACAAGATACTAATTATTCTGATTCTAGTAAAATAATTAATATATTAACAAAAGAATATGGGAAAATAGGTATAATGGCTAAAGGTGCTAGAAATATAAAAAGTCCTTTAAGAGTAGGTACATCTAAACTTACTTATGCTTATTTTACTATTTATTATAAAGAAGAAGGTTTATCTACTTTAAAAGAAGTAGATATAATAAATGAATTTATTAATATAAGATCTAATTTAAGTAAAATAGGGTATGCATCATACCTTATTTCTCTTGCTGATTCTGTATATAAAGAATCAAATAATAATGAAGTGTTTCAGATATTAGAAAATGCTTTAATTAAGATAAATGATGATTTTGATCCTTCTATTATAACTAATATAGTAGAACTAAAATACTTAAACTTTTTAGGTGTATCACCAGTGCTAGATAAATGTTCTATATGTGGAAGTGCTAATGATATAGTAACTATTAATACTGATCATGGTGGTTATATATGTAAAAATTGTTATACTAATGAATTTATCGTAGATAATAAAACAGTAAAATTACTTAGAATGTTTAATTATGTAGATATAAGTAAAATAAAAGAATTAAATATTTTAGATAAAAATAAATTAGAAATAAATAAATTTTTAGAAAATTATTATGATAAATATACAGGTTTATATTTAAAATCAAAAGATTTTTTAAGACAAATAAAAGATAATTAAATAAAACATCATAAAATAATATATAATGATGTTTTTAATTATATTTTTTATTTGTTAAATAGAATATATGAAAAAGGAGAAAAAATAATAGTTGTATAGAAAACTATTAGTATTTATAGTATAATTAAATTAAGGAAAATCTTACTAAGGAGGAAGTATGCTAGAGAATAATGATAAATATTTTGAAGTATTAAATGATATTAAAAAGACTTTAATTGTTACTAGAAATAAAATAGTAGAAAGTGCAAATAAAGATCTAATTTTAATGTATTATAATATTGGTTTAAAGTTAATAGAAAATAATAAATGGGGTTCATCTTTTATAGATACATTAGCAAAAGATTTAAAAATAGAATTTCCTACATTAAAAGGGATGTCTGCTAGAAACTTAAGGTATATGCAAAAGTTTGCGTCAGAATTTGATAATGATGAATTTTTGCAAGGAGTCCTTGCAAAATTATCTTGGAATCATAATCAAAATTATTAGATAAAATAAAGAAATAAGAAAATGGTATGCTAGAAAATCAGTAGAAAATGGTTGGTCGGTTTCTATATTATCTCATCAAATAGCAAGTAAGTTATATGAAAGACGAGCATTATTAGATAATAAAACTACTAATTTTGATGAAACATTACCATCTCCAAATAATGAAAAAGCAAAAGAGTTATTAAAAAATCCATATATATTCGATTTTATAACTCTTGATAAAGATATGAAAGAACTAGATATAGAAAGAGAATTAACTTCTAATATAACTAAATTATTATTAGAACTTGGAAATGGTTTTGCATTTGTAGGAAGACAGTATCATTTAGAAATAGATAATGAAGATTACTATATTGATTTATTATTTTATAATTTAAAAGTAAGAAGTTATGTTGTTATAGAATTAAAAACAACTGAATTTAAACCGGAGTATGCAGGTAAACTTAATTTCTATCTAAGTGCAGTAGATAAATATATTAAGGATGAAAATGATAATCCTACATTTGGAATATTACTTTGTAAAGATAAGAAAAAAGTAACCGCAGAACTCGCATTAAAAGATATTAATAAACCTATTGGTGTAAGTGAATATAAAATTTTATCGGAGATACCTGAATTTTTAGAAAATGCTCTTCCGAGCATTGAAGATATAGAAAAAAGATTGGAAAAGGAATTTGAATGAATTTAATATTACTAAAGTAAAAATTATTTTTATATTTAAAATTAAAAGATTTTTTAAGACAAATAAAAGATAATTAAATATAAATATGTGAGGTGATTAATTTGGAAACAAATAATAACAAGGATAAAAATATTGTTTAAATTTTAGAAGATGAACAGAAAGCTACAGAAGAGACTTTATATTTATCTAGCATTCCTATGTTTGTAAGTGAATTAAACGATATTAGAAAAAATGAAAATTGGGATGACGCAGTAGAATATAATGGATTTGAAGAATGGTAATTTATATACTATATATAAATTTTTCTAAAGAAGTTTTAAAAGATAGAATAGTTTATGAATTATATGACTTATAATTAACTATTAGTTAAATTTTAAAATTAAAATAATATATAAAAAATCAAGGTTTCCCTTGATTTTTAATTTAATAATTAGTTTGCTTTTTTTAAAGTTCTTGCCTCTTTAACTGATACTCTTTTCTTTTCTCCATTTGCTAAAGTAACAACTTGTAAATTTAAAGATTGTTTTCTTTTGGTAGCATTTAAAGCTTTTGAACGAATATTTTTAATATTAGGTTTTCTACTTGATATATTTTTTGCCATAGTTATCCCTCCTTCTTAAATAAACATTATAAATTTATCATAAAATCAGGTTTTAGTCAACTTTTATGGAATATTTTTTATAAAATTAAGCGAATTATTTGTTTTTATGATATAATTATGTGGAAGGAGAGAAGAGTATGTTTGTAGATGAAGTTAATATAAAATTAATATCAGGTGCAGGTGGAGATGGTTGTACTGCGTTTCGTAGAGAAAAATATGTAGAATTTGGTGGTCCTTTCGGAGGATCCGGTGGAAAAGGTTCAGATATTATTTTTAAAGCAGATGAAGGACTTAGAACTTTAATAGATTTAAGATATAATAAAATTATTAAAGGTGATAAGGGAGAAAATGGACAAGGAAAAAACAAAAATGGTAGAGGTGCCAAAGATGTTATTATTAAAGTACCTCTTGGTACAGTTGTAACAGATCTTGATACTAATATTGTTATATGTGATTTAAAAAATAAAGATGATGAATGTATTATAGCACATGGTGGTAGAGGTGGAAGAGGTAATACTGCATTTAAAACATTAAGTAATCCTGCGCCTAACTTTTCAGAAAAAGGAGAACCTGGTGAAGAGAGAAATATAAAAGTAGAAATTAAATTACTTGCAGATGTTGGATTAGTAGGTATGCCTAGTGTAGGAAAAAGCACAATTATATCTAAAATATCTAACTCTAAACCAAAGATTGCAGCATATCATTTTACTACAATTAATCCTAATCTTGGAGTAGTTAAAACTTCAGATAACAGGAGTTTTACTGTTGTAGATTTACCTGGTTTAATAAAAGGAGCATCTTTAGGACAAGGGCTTGGTGATAAATTCTTAAAACATACTTTAAGAACTAGAGTAATTGCGCATGTAATAGATATGTCAGGCTCTGAAGGAAGAGATCCATATGAAGATTATATAACTATATGTAAAGAATTAAATGATTTTAATGAGACTTTATTAAAAAGAAAACAAATAATTATCGCTAATAAAATGGATATTGAAGGTTCTATAGAAAATTTAAATGAATTTAAGAAAAAAGTAAAAGATATTAAAATATTTGAAATATCTGCGATAAATGATTCTTCATTTGATGAAATATTAATATATCTTGCAGATTTATTAGATCAAATAGAAGTAACTCCTTTAGAAGAAGAAACTTATGAAGATTATGTATTGTATAAATATCAAAAAGAAGAACCATTTACTATTATTAAAGAAAATAATTATTATGTTATTAAAGGAGAAGTAGTAGAAAAACTATTTAGAATGACTAAATTTAATACAGAAGAATCTGTTATAAGATTTGCTAAAAAATTAACTAAACTTGGAATAGACGAAAAATTAGAAGAAATGGGTGCTAAACAAGGTGATATAGTTAAAATATTAGATTATGAATTTGAATATAGAAATTAGGTTAAAGATATGAAAAAAGAGTTATTATCTCCGGCAGGAAATAAAGAATGTTTATATGCCGCAGTAAAAAATGGAGCAGATTCTGTTTATATAAGTGGTAAACTTTTTGGAGCACGTAAATTTGCAGAAAATTTTACTAATGAAGAATTAAAAGAAGCAGTATATTACTCTCATTTATATGGTGTTAAAGTATATGTTACTGTAAATACTATAATTTATAATAATGAAGTTAAAGATTTTTTAGAATATATTGATTACTTATATACAATTGGAGTAGATGCATTAATAATGCAAGATATAGGCATGATATCACTTGTAAGAAGTTTATATAAAGATTTTGAAATAAATGCTTCTACTCAGTTGCATAATCATAATAATTATTCTATAAAGTTATTTAAAGATTTAAATATTAATAAAGTTGTTTTAGATAGAGAGTTATCTATTCTTGAAATTGAAAAATTAGATAATACCATTGAAAAAGAAGTATTTATACATGGAGCATTATGTAATTCATATTCAGGATGTTGTCTTTTTAGTAGTTTAAATGGTGGAAGAAGTGGTAACAGAGGAGAATGTGTTGGTTCATGTAGATTACCTTATAAATTAATTAAAAATGGTAAATATATAGAAACTAATAATAAATATTTATTAAGTACTAAAGAGTTAAATACTACTTCAAAAACAAAAGAATTAATGGAAAGTGATATAAGTACTTTTAAAATAGAAGGTAGAATGAAATCACCAGCATATGTAGGATATTTAACAAGAATTTATAAAAGACTTATAGATAATTATTATAATAATAAATCAATTGAATTAACAAAAGAAGAAGAAAATAATTTAAAGATATTATTTAATAGAGAGTTTACTACTGGTTATTTATTTAATGATAATATAATGAATAAAAAAAGTTCTAATCATAAAGGATTACTAATAGGTAAAACTTGTAGTGTAAATAAAAACAAAATAAAAATTAAATTAGAAGAAGATCTTTATCAAGAAGATGGTATAAGATTTATTAAAAGTTCATTAGGTATGATTGCTAATAGAATATATAATAAAGAAGGTAAACTAATAAATAAAGCTTCTAAAGGAGATATAATATATTTAGATAATAAAATTAATTTATTAAAAGAAGATTTAGTATATAAAACTTCGAGTAATTATTTAGAAAAACAAATATTAAATAAGGAAGATAAAAAAATACCTATTTCTATCTATATGACTAATAATATTATAACTTTTATAGATGATAAAAATAATAAAGTAAGTTTGAATATAAAAATAGATAAAGCAATTAATAGAGCTACTACTAAAGAAGAAATAATAGAGAAACTAAGTAAACTAGGAAATACTGTGTTTGAAGTTAATAATATAAATATTGATATTCCAGATAATATATTTATAAATATGAAAGATTTAAATGAAATAAGAAGATGTTTAACTGATTTATTAATTAAAGAAAGAACTAAGATTAATAGAAATAGTAAATTAAATAATATTGATATAATATCTAAAACTAATAATAAAAATAATAAGATAGAATTTTCTTTTTTAGCTAGAAATAAAAATCAAATTGAATTATTATTAAAAGAAAATATAGATAGAATATATGTAGATTATGATTTATATAAAGAATATAGTAATTATAATAATATATTTTTAAGATTACCTAGAGTTAGTAATAATTATGATATAGAATGTAATAATGTTTTAGTAACAGAACTTGGTGGTGTAGAAAAATATAGAAATAGTAATATGATAACAGATTATTATTTAAATGTAGTAAATAATTATAGTATTAAGTATTTATTAGATAAAGGGGTTAAAAAAGTTACTTTATCTCCTGAAATTAATTATAATGATATAAAAGATTTTAATTTAGATAATATAGAATTAATAATATATGGAAAGTTAGAATTAATGATTACTAAATCTAAATTAATAGATTGTTCATTAAAAGATGAAGTGTTTTTAGAAGATATATATAAAAATAAATATAAAGTTATTTATAAAGATAATTTAACTCATATTATGCATTATAAAAATATAGATTATTTAGATAATATAAATTATTATATAGAAAATGGAGTAAAAAGTTTTAGAATAGAATTATTAGATGAAGATGAAGAACAAATTAAACAAATTATAAATAAAATATCAAAAAATAATTCTATTTGACATAGACTTTAAAACTTGGTATTATATAAGATATCAAGTTTTTATATGGGGTGAATGTTATGTCTTTTTTAGAAATAATACAAAAGTTTATTGATAAAAATACTATGAGTTTTGATTCTATTCCTGTTAATAATAATCAATTAACATATAATATGAAAAAATCTATATTAAGTTTTATGAAAGTTTATACTAGTAATGTAGAATATCAAGATTTAGAGGTTTTTATTAATTTTGATTCAAATAATTATGCATATTTGGAATGTAGATGTGGAAGGGTAAAATTACTTATTTTAAACGATCGTTTGTTATATGATACTAGTAATTTAATTGGGCAAAAGATTAGTGAAAGTAATTTTATTAATAAAACAATTAGTTTAGAGTTTATAGATTATACAAAGAAATCAAATAAAAAAGAAAAGTTTAATAGATATAGATGTTATAATGAGTTTATAACTATTGCAAATGATATATGTGATTATGTAAGTTATTTAGATAATTTGTATACTAATATGTTTTTAAATGAAGGTATTATGGTTTATGAGGATAATACTAAAGATTCTATTTTTACTAAATGGGAGGAAGATTTAAGTTATCAAAATAGATTTAAGTATTTAGAAAGTCTTAATCCTATATTTGTATGCAATTGTATTAGTGATAAAAAAAATATACTTGCTTATAAAGCTTATGTATATAAATCAGAAGATATATACTTAGTAATATGTGAATCTAATGATGGAAAAAAACATACTAAGATTATGTATTATGATAATATTTCTTCTTTAGATGATTTTAAAAGTAAACTATCTTGTTTATTGACATTAACTGATGAAGAAGTATTAATTAGTTCTAATGTTTGTCAAGTAAAAACTAATGATTTTGTTAACTATAAGAATATTATAAGTTATTCTTTTGGACATGATTCTAGAATAGATAATTATGTTAAAAGTAGTATAAATAGATGTAGAAAAATATAAAATTTATAGACAGATTTTATATTTTTTTGTATACTTAATATGAAGGGTAGGTATTAAAAATGAATGAAGTAAAAGTATATTTATTGGGACATTCAATGTCATTATTTAATGAAAAACCAGAGGCATTAGTTGCTACTGCAGGTAAACTTTGTTATAGTAAAAGTGATATTAAGTCTTTAGCGGGCACTCAAACTGATGAAAGTATTAATAAGTTTGTAGATATGTTAAGTTCTTTAGGACATGAATCTCCGATTGAACATATGACATTTACATTTGGTATAGAGGGTATTTCTAGAGCGTGTACTCATCAATTAGTAAGACATCGTCTAGCAAGTTATTCACAACAAAGTCAAAGATATGTTGATTTAAGTGAAACATATAAATATATTACACCACCAGTAATAAAGGAAGATGAAGAGTTAAATAGTTTATATGAAAAAGCAAATGCTGAAATATTTGAAAATTATAAAAAATTAAGTGAAAAATTAGAAAAAAAATATATAGAATCAGGTATGAAAGAAAAAGATGCTAAAAAGAAAGCAATTGAAGATGCTAGATATATATTACCTAATGCTTGTGAAACAAAGATAATTGTTACAATGAATGCTAGAGAACTTTTACATTTCTTTAGAGAAAGATGTTGCACTCGTGCACAATGGGAAATAAGAGAAGTTGCAAATCAAATGCTTGATTTATGCTTAGAAGTTGCACCAACTGTATTTAAAAAAGCTGGTGCACCATGCGTATTTGGAAAATGTAAGGAAGGCGCTATGTCATGTGGAGTAAAGCAATCTCCTAGAAAGAGACAATTATGGGAAAATTAATAGTAATCGAAGGTACTGATTGTTCTGGTAAAGAAACTCAAAGTAGAATGTTAGTTGAAAAATTAAATAATATGGGAATAAAAAGTGTCTATATAACATTTCCTAATTATGAAAGTCCGACAGGTAAAATAGTCGGAGGTCCATATTTAGGTAAAGAAGAAATATGTTCTTCATACTTTAAAGAAGGAGCAGTAAACGTGGATCCTAAAATAGCAAGTTTATACTTTGCAGCAGATCGCTACTATAATAAAAATATAATTAATAAATACTTAGAAGAAGACTATTATATAATAATGGATAGATATATAACATCTAATATGGCTCATCAAGGATGTAAAATAGAAAATGATTCTATTAGAAAAGATTTATATAATTTTATAGAGAGATTAGAATATGAATTATTAGAACTTCCTAAACCAGATTTAACTATATTTTTACATATGCCTTATGAATATGCTTTGGAATTAAAAAAGAATAGATTAAGTTTAGATGAACATGAGAAAAGTGAGATTCATTTAAAAAATGCAGAAAAAACTTATATAGAATTAAAAGACTTGTATAATTTTATATATATAAATTGTATAAATAATAATGAAATTAGAACTATAGATGATATAAATAATGAAATATTAAAGATTATTCTTTAGTATTTTTATTTATTCCAATTATAGAACCTAACATACTAGTAAGTATTAACATTAGATAAAATAATAATTTACTTATTTTAAAGTTATTTAAACCTAGTATTGATAATAAAAATATAATTAATACATATATAACCCCTAATTTAATTCCTTCTAGAAAACCTTTTTTATTACTTTTTTTACCTATTATAAATCCTCCAATAAATATACTTATAATAGAGGTAATTGTTTTTAATATTTTTAATACATTATAATTAATTATATCAAAGTAATTAATTATAGTAAGAATTATTGAAGTAATTAATATAATAGAGAAAATATATCCTAAAGATATTAAATATTTTTTTATATTCATTAAATTCACCTAGTAAATATTATGACAATAGTAAAAAAAATATGTAAAAAAGTAAGAAAGTGTTGTACTAATACTTTTTTTTATGCTAAAATGTTTATGGTGATATGAAATGGAATATAAAATAACAACTCATAGTGAGGTTGAAACAATTGAACTTGCTGAAAACTTTGAATCAGAAAAGTTTCCTAATATGGTTATATGTTTAAAAGGTGATTTAGGTAGCGGTAAAACTGTTTTTGCTAAAGGTTTTGCAAATGCTTTAGGTATAGAAGATACAATAACTTCTCCAACATTTACAATAGTAAAAGAGTATTATACTGGAGAAATGCCATTATTTCATATGGATGTATATCGCTATGATGAAGGTCACGTTGATATAGATTTTAATGAATATTTTGTAAAGAAAGGTGTATCTATTATAGAATGGGCAGATTTAATAGAAAATGAACTTCCTAAAGAAAGATTAAATATAACTATAAGAATAATAGATGAAGATACAAGAGTATTTATAATTAAACCAGTAGGTAAAAAATATGAAGACTTATGTGAGGCAGTTTTATGATAAGTCTTTTTTTAGATACTTCTTCTAATTATCTTACTGTTAGTGTTTTAAAAGATAATAAATCACTTCTTACTTTACATGAACATTTATCTAAAGATTTATCTAAACTTGCTCTTTGTTGTATTATGTATGCTTTAGATAATAGTAATGTAAAACCTAATGATATAGATGAAATAGTATGTGTAAATGGACCTGGATCTTTTACAGGACTTAGAGTAGGAGTGACTATTTCTAAAACTTATGCATATTCATTAAATAAAAAATTATGTGGTGTAAGTAGTTTATTTACTATGGCAACTTCTATAAATGATAATTATATAATACCTATTATAGATGCAAGACATAATCATGTATTTAGTGCAATATATGATAAAGATTATAATGTAATAATGGAAGAACAATATTTATCTATAGATTCTTTATTAGAAAAAGTAAATACTTTAGATAAAAGTTATACTTTTGTATCAAATGATAGTTTTGATTTTGATGTTACTTTGTATAAACCTAATATAGATAATTTATTTAAATATTTAAATAAAACTTATGTAGATGTACATAGTTTTGTACCTAATTATTTAAAGAAAACAGAAGCAGAGGAAAATTTAAATAAATGATTAAAGAAGTAAGTTTTGATGAATTAAGTAATTTTAATATAGAGTATAATAATGTTTTTACTAAGTATATAGCATATTATATAGATAATTTAGTAGTAGGTTACCTAGTTTATGAAAAATTATATGATAGAGTAGAAATAGATTATATTTATGTATTAGAAAATAATAGAAATAAAAAGATAGGTAGCTCTATGATGGAGTATTTAATTAATTTATGTAAAAATGATAATATAGATAATATAACTTTAGAAGTAAATATTAATAATATAAATGCAATTAAATTATATGAAAAATATGGTTTTAAAACTATTTCTATTAGAAAAGGATATTATAAAGGAATAGATGGTTTATTAATGGAGGTAAAATTATGAATGATGTGTATATTTTAGGAATAGAATCTAGTTGTGATGAAACTAGTTGTTCTATAGTAAAAAATGGGTGTGAAGAGATTAATACTGTTATATTAAGTCAAATAGATATTCATACTTTATATGGGGGTGTAGTCCCTGAAATAGCAAGTCGTAATCATGTAAAAGATATTACTTTTGTTATAGATAAGTGTTTAAAAGAAAGTAATTTAACTATGGATGATATTGATGCAGTGGCAGTAACTTATGGACCTGGTCTAATTGGTTCACTTTTAGTGGGTTTAGAAGCTGCGAAAACACTTGCTTATGTAAATAATAAACCTTTAATTAAAGTACATCATATTATGGGACATATATATGCAAATAACATTGAAAAGAAAATGGAATTTCCTTTAATTAGCTTAGTTATAAGTGGTGGACATACTAATTTAATATATATGGATAAACATTTATCTTTTAAAGAAATAGGTACTACTTTAGATGATGCAGTAGGTGAATGCTTTGATAAAGTAGCAAGGGTGATTGATATTGGTTATCCAGGAGGTTCTAAAGTAGATAGACTTGCTAAAGAGGGAAGTATTACTTATGATCTTCCAATTCCTTTAAATGATGATAGTTTTAATTTTAGTTTTAGTGGTTTAAAGAGTGCAGTTATTAATTTAGTACATAATGAAAATCAAAGAGGAAATGATATTAGAAAAGAAGATTTATGTGCTTCATTTCAAGATAAAGTAGTAAAGTCTTTAACTAGTAAAACAGTTAGAGCATTAAAAGAATATAATGTTGATAATTTAATACTTGCTGGTGGAGTTGCTGCGAACAGTGGTATTAGAGAGGAATTTACTAGGCTTTCTAAAAAAAATAATTTTAATTTTTCTTATCCAAGTATAAAATATTGTACTGATAATGCTACTATGATAGCAGCTGCTGGTTACTTTTTATATATGAATAATGAGTTTGCAGAATTAGACTTAAATGCAGTTTCTAGCGAAAAATTAAAATAGGTACTTGAATAATAAAATAAAGAGGGGAATTTTCCTCTCTTTAAGCTTAAATTTATGTTGATTTTCTCATTTTTTTAAGAAAAATGAAAAAAATTCAAAAAATTTTAAAAAAGTACTTGCCAAAGTATAAATTTTATAGTAAAATTAATATTGCTTAGTGAGTTAGCAAATGGGCTTGTAGCTCAGCTGGTTAGAGCGCACGCCTGATAAGCGTGAGGTCGATGGTTCAAGTCCATTCAGGCCCACCATATTGCCTCAATAGCTCAGTTGGTTAGAGCACTTGACTGTTAATCAAGGGGTCCTAGGTTCAAGTCCTAGTTGAGGCGCCATTTTTTTTGGCCAGTTGGTGAAGTGGTTCAACACACCGCCCTTTCACGGCGGCATTCACGGGTTCAAATCCCGTACTGGTCACCAAATAGTGTTATTTTCCCTTGTATATCAAGGGTTTTATTTTTTATAAAAAAGACTTAATCTTTTTGACTAAGTCTTTTATTTATTTTCATAAGATAATAAATTTTTAATATCTTTTTCACTTAAAGTAGAAAGTATATTCTTATCTTTAGAATTACTATCTAATAACTTATCACTTAATTCTTTTTTCTTTTCTT
>CAYSEZ010000018.1:0-16248 GCA_964430375.1 uncultured Mycoplasma sp.
ATTTCTCCTAAAACAAAAAACACAGTTCACAAACCTTTATAACCAAACAAAAATGTAGCCTTTCGGCTCCTTCAGGGGGCATTAAGATTATATATCTTTTTGCCATTTTTAATATATTTTTTATTTATTTCTTACCAATTTTAAATGATATTAATTAATAAAAATTAAAGTACAAAAATAAATTTTAGAAATTTTGCTACCTAAATGCTACCTGAAAATCAATTAACAATTATCTTCTTGATTATCATATAAATTAAATATGAAAATTCTTATTTTAATAAACTGACCACTATTATCAGAATTGAATAATACTTCAAATTCATTTTTGTTCACTTCAATTTTACTATAAAATTTTTTAGTACTATTTATATTACTATTTAACACATTAATTGTATTAAAAAAATCCTTATTATTTTTGTTGAAAAACACAATTGCTAGCTTTGAATCTTTCCAAGTGGTATATCCTAATAATTGATCAATGGTACCTTGTAAAATGTTTTTTCCTTTCCAGATTTTGCATTCTGCAACAAAGGCTGAGCGATTTTTATATTCTATGCATATATCTGTTTTGCCTTTTTTTCTGAACGTTTCTCCTTGCACTTCTCCTTCATAATCTACATTTAATTGAGAAACAATTACATTTCTTAATTCCTCTTCTTTCAATTTGGAATATGTTGAAGGAACCCTTTCCATAGAACTACCAATATGTCTAATTCTCCTTAGTATTTCTTTATAGTCCTCTTCTGGAATATAATATTCATCTTCTTTATTAACTTTTGTATTTAATTTTTTTGTTTGTTTTATAACCTTTATAGGTTGTAAATTAGGTGCATCCAACCTCTTATTTATTGGAACTGCCATTTTTTCACTAAATTCGCTTAATATAGATATTCTTTTTCTCCGCTCAGAGAGTTTGTTTTCTAGTTTATTTTTTATTTAACTATTAAATTTATTGATATCATTATTCGTATTTGCTATTATTGTTTTAAATTTACCAATATCATTGTTATAATGCGACATAACTTTTTGCATCATTTTTTCAGTATCATCATTGAATGGAACATCATAATAAAAAGTTATTTTATCTCCAAATATCTCAATATTGTTTGGATGCCATAGCAAAGTGGTTGTTGCTTTATATTGTAACAATTTAAAACTTCCTGTAAATTTATGAGTAAACGTGCAATGTAAACCTTTAATCTTGTCTAAGATTTCACCAAAATCTTCATGGTAAAAAGGATTATCTATTTCTTTTTCATATATATTTCTTTCATCAATCAGTTCAGAAGATAGTTCAATTATGGAATAAGAGTTCTTACTTAACAAGTCTTCAATGATATCTATATTGCTATTTGCAATTATAATATCATTAGAATAATTTTCTATACTTTGATATAAGATATTTTCTGTTTCTTTAAATATATTGGATATATACGTTCCAGTGTTTATTTTCATAGTTCTTCTCCTAATTTAATTTAGCGATTACCTTTCATATGATTATGAGTTCTACAAAGCATCTGACAATTTGATATATCAGTTGCTCCACCTTTACTCCATGCGGTTACGTGATCAGCATCCATATCTTTATAATCCCATATTTTAGTTTTATTAGACAAATTTTCAATTACACACATAGGACAATTGGAAATATTTTTATTTTTAGCATTTTGTGTTTGAGTTTCATATACTGTCTTTTTTGTTGGCTCATCAAAAAGTCTAATATTAAGTAATTTTGTATCTTCTTGTTTACAACCATTTAATATATATTCATAACAACCTTTTTTGTCATTTACAAAATAATCACTATATAATTCATTTAATTTTTTTGAAATGTCATTAGAGTTATATGGATTTTTATGATACTTTTCATACATTTTCCCCCAATTTATATATTGCATTTCGTCTTTAACATCAATAAAAATAGTTGATACCCAATTAATAACATCATTAAAATATGAAATTAATTCATTAATATTATCATCATGCCTATGATCTGCCATATACTTTTCAAGATTACCATCTTTTTTCCAATCCTTTGAAACCCATGATAAAGCTACTTCTAATAATCCTTGTCTTTTTACTTCAACCTTCATATAACTCAACCATTTATGTAGATTAGAATTTTGTGAATTGCTGAATATTTCCTTTGCTTTAGTAATAAATGGCCCGCTATAAATAGAATTCAATAATTCTTGATTATTTAATGGCTTACCGGCAATATTAATTGTTTTAAACCATTCTTTTATTTCTGATTCTTCACCACTACAAATATAAATAGTTAGTTCTGCATTATATATTTTATCTTGCTTGTCTCTTGGAAGAGATTCAAATTTATATGGAATATCATTCTCATCAATCCATGCAAATTTATTAGTCACATATCTACCAATGCTTGTTATTCTTTGTTGTCCATCAAGAATCTCATATTTGTCTTCTTCTGTTTCTACAAAATATATTAATCCTATAGGATATCCCTTTAATAAAGAATCAATAACTGCTACATCATCTTTTCCGTTAGCATAAATATAATTTCTTTGGTATTCTGGTTGAATAGTTAATTTACCTCCCCAACCAAATAATCCTTTTTCTTCTGATTCACTATATTGAAATCCTTCACATATCTGTTTAATAGTTAAATCTGTTCTTAATTTAGTTCTCATTTTCACCCTCTACTTTCTGGATTAAAATTCTATCATAAATTTGCTTTCCATTAATATGACCTCTATGTCGTTGAGATGGAATAGTTCTCAATTTTTCTACTTCTGGCGTTGTATCACCAGAATGAGTATGTCCTATTATTCTAAATTGTTCTGGATTATGAAGTTTAAGAAAAGTTATTGGTACACCCATTACACCATCATAATCAGATGGAATAGCATCATATCTAGGAACTTCTAAAGCATTATAATTATCAAATTTCGGATAAGTATTTATTCCATAATCTTTTTCTAATTTTTTAATTAAAGGTTTATTATATCTTAAATTATCTTGCATGGTCATCAAATTAAGTACTGTATGACGTCTTTTTAAATCAATATTAGTGTACCAACATATATTACCCATACTTCGCCATTTTTGACCTTTTGCATCTATCCAAAATCTTGTTTCACGAGGTTCTGAATCATTTGGGACTTTAAATGACATATCTCCAGCATTTTTTCCTAACCACATAATTTCATCTCTAACAAGTGGAAAAGTTTCCTTAGTAGTAGCATCATTTTCATTCCCAATAATAATAAACTGCTTTCTAGACTCTATTAACCATGATAAGAATTCTCTAAATAATGAAAATGGAGGATTAGTTATTATAATATCAGATTCATCTCTTAATTTTTTTACTTCATCAGACCTAAAATCTCCATCTCCTTTTAAATAATCCCATTCTAAATCATTTATATCAATTCTACCGGATTTATTTGTATCTCTATCTAATGTAAATATTTTTCCGTGTGAATTAGTTTTACTTTTGTCAAATTTTGGGCTTTCTTGTTCAAATAGTGATAATTGAACAAAAACTGCACTTTTTTTATCATTAGCATAACTAGTACTTATAAGTTTCTTCAATCCTAACAATTCAAAATTTTGAGCAAAGTATCTAGTAAAATTACTCCATTCTGGATCATCGCAAGGAAGTAGTATAGTTTTATCTTTAAAAACATTTGGGTTATATTCTAAATATGCATTCATTTCTTTTTCTATATCTGAATACTCAGTATAAAATTCATCATCTTTTTCTTTTTTTGCTCTTTTTAAGCTTTCATTATTAGCCACTTTTATCACTTCCATTTCACTACTAATTTAATTTTAACTATTCTTCATTATCTTTTAATACTTTTTCTACTTCACTTATTAATTGTTCTTTATTAGGAATATAATATGTATAAGTTGATGCAAATATATTATTAGATAATCCACCTAAAGCATATTCTAATAATACTTTATCTTTATCTGCACATAATATAATTCCTATAGGTTTACCATCATCTTCACTATTTACATCTTGTTCATAATAATTTAAATACATATTCATTTGACCTAAGTTTTCTGCTTTTAACCCATTCATTTTTAAATCTATTAAAACATAGGATTTTAAGAATTTATTATAAAAAACCATATCTACATAGTAATCTGTATTATTTAAGGTAATTCTTTGTTGACTACCGACAAACATAAATCCTTTTCCGAGTTCAAGCAAAAAATCTTCAATATGTCTTATTAATTTATATTCTAAATCTTTTTCAAGTAATGGTTTTTGTTCTTTTATACCTAAAAATTCAAAAACATAAGGTTGTTTAACAATATCACTTGGTTTAGAAATAATCTGTCCTTTCTTTGATAATTCTAAAACTTTTTCTTTATTTACTTTTCCATCTGATAATAACAATCTTTCAAATAATGAAGTATCTAATTGTCTTCGTAATTCCCTAACACTCCAATTTTCATTAATACATTCATGTTCATAAAAACTACGTTTATCTTTATCTTGAATTATCATTAATTCTAAATAATGAGACCATGTTAATTTATTGTTTAATTCTTCCAATTTAGGATACGCTTTATAGAATACTCTCATATATTTTAAATTAGATACTGAATATCCTTTACCTAAATATTTTGTTAGTTCCTTAGATAATCCTTTTAATACTTCACTTCCATATTCGAGTCTATTATTATATTCATTTTCGTTTGAAACAATAATTTTACCTATATTCCAATATACATAAACAATAGATTTATTAATTTCTTGTACTAAATTGCTTTTAGTTTGATTAACTAACTCAGTTATTTCATTTAACATTTTATTATTTACTTTTTCTAACATATTTCCTCCTTTTTGAATTGGTCAGACGCGTCTGGCCAATTTGTTAGTGACACAAGTGACAGATATTTATAGGTGGTATACCCTCGTATTTTTGTGTCACTACTGTCACTTATTAATCAATAATATCACTAACTTTAATATTGTAATAATCTGCTAATGGTTTTACTACATCATTATTAACTTTCTTTTACCATTTTCTTCCTTTATTAATTAACTAATTTTATTATAGCAAACAATGATTATTTTGTCATAATTTTTAGTTAAAATATCATCTAATACAAATAAAATGGAGCCTTTCGGCTCCTTCAGGGGGTTTTGGTTGAATCCACATCCTATATTTTCCATAGGGGTGTGGGCGGGTTTAACTACCACGCAAATTAATCATAATATAAATTAAATAAATTGTCAATTACTTAAATAATTTTTTTACTTACTTTACACTATTCTTCATTTATTTCTTCTATAATAAGTTTTTGTAATAGCATGTTTTCTTTGTCTGTACTTTGTAAAAATTCTTCAGAATCTTTTTTTGCTTGAAGCAATATTTTATAATCTTCTTTTAAATCTGCTATTTTAAAAGTCATATCACCACTTTGTTTAGTACCAAATAAATCCCCGTGTCCTCTTAATCTAAAATCTTCTTCACTAATTTCAAAACCATCATTAGTTTTTTCCATTACTTTTAATCTTTCAGTATCAGTATCACTTATTAAAATACAATATGATTGTATATCACTTCTTCCTACTCTACCTCTTAATTGATGAAGTGTAGAAAGTCCAAATCTATTTGAATCAAATATTACAATCATTGTAGTATTAGGTACATCTACTCCAACTTCTATAATTGTTGTACTAATTAATATTTGCACTTTATTATTAACAAAATCATTCATTATTTTATCTTTATCATTTTGATTTAATTTTCCATGTACTACTCCAATATTATATTTTTTACCAAATGCAAGTTCCATTTTATCTTTTAATTCTAATACACTAGTTAAATCTAAATTTTCTGATTCTTCAATTAGAGGTGCAATTACATATATTTGATGATTTTCTTCTAACTCCTTATACATTTTTTCTAATACATCTTTTATTTCATTATTACTTTTCAAATAAGTTATTATAGGTTTTCTACCCTTTGGCATACTTTTAATAGTAGATACTTCCATATCTCCATATATAGTTAAAGCATAAGTTCTAGGAATTGGTGTAGCACTCATATATAAAACATCAGGTAAATTACCTTTATTTTTTAAATTAGTTCTTTGCAAGACTCCGAAACGATGTTGTTCGTCTGTTATAACAAGTCCTAAATTATTATATATAACATCTTCTTGTATTAAAGCATGTGTTCCTACGACTACATCAATTGTCCCATCTTTTAATCCATCATGAATTCTATCTTTTTCTTTTTTAGAAAGTGATCCTACTAGAAGTTCTACTACTACAGAAGTATCTTTAAATATTTCTTTAATTGTATTAAAATGTTGAACAGCTAGTATTTCAGTTGGAACCATTAAAGCGCCTTGATATCCTCCTAGAAAGTTAGCATACATACTTAATATAGAAATAATTGTTTTACCACTTCCTACATCACCTTGTAATAGTCTATTCATCCTTTTAGTACTTTTTAAATCTTCAAGTATTTCATTTAATACTTTTTCTTGATCAGTAGTTAATTTAAATGGTAAATTATCTAATAATTTATTAAATTTATCTATATCATATTCTTTACTGAGACCATTATCTATTTTTTTATTTTTTAATTTTAAATAATTAATTTTAGTCATAAATAGAAATAATTCTTCATATTTTAAACGAACCATAGCATTTTTTAGTTTATCTCTAGTTGAAGGGTTATGTACTATGTTTAAAGCTGTTTTTTTATTTAAAAAATCATATTTAACTAATAAGTATTTAGGGATATAATCTTCTATTTCATTACTATATTGCATTAATGCAGTATTTATAAAACTTGATATATTTTTACTAGTTAAACCTGCAGTACCGTGATAAGTACTTTCTATTTTTTCTTCTTTTGGTAATAAGCCTAATCTTATTTCAGAAGCAAGTATTATATTTTTACTTTTATCAAATTTACCAAATATAGTAATACTAGTTCCTACAGTTAAATCTTTTTTTAAGAATGCTCTGTTAAAGATAGAAACCCCTACTACAAGATTATCAGAGGTTATTACTCTTAGGTTCATTTTATTTAGATTTCCTTTTAATCTAACAAGTATTGGAGTACAATCTATTTTACCATCTATTATTACTTTTTCTCCTTCTTGTGCTGTTTTTAAATTGCTTCTTTTTATTATTTCGTATCTATATGGATAATATGAAACTAAATCCATAACTGTATGTATATTTAATTTATTAAGTAACATTGTTGCTTTGGGACCAACGCCTTTAACTTCTTTAATATCTCGCATAACCACTACTTCCTTTTCTTCACATATTATAGCACATTTTTTGTATTTTTTAAAGAAAATTTTTAAGAAATAGTATGTAATTATTAACTTATTTATTATCTTTTTGAGAAGTCGTTTAGTTTTTAAAATTTTTTTCAAAAAAAGATTGACATTTTATGAATTTTTGATTATTATATAAATCACCAATTCGATTTAGGCGAATTGGATGCTAGTATCACACTAGCCAACCCCTTTTTATTCTTTTTATGGAAGTCGTCCTTCAGGGGGTACGGCTTCCTTTCTTTTTACAATAAAAAATCTATATTAAGTTAAATTACAAAATATAGATTTTTTTATTATTATTTTTCTTTTATGTCTTCGTATTCTCTTATAGAGTCTTCTTTATTTTTATTTAATAGATCACTATTAATTCTATATCTATTTTCTCTTTTAAATATTTCTTCATATTCTGTAAAGTCTGCTTTACTATCTAGTTTAAATTCTTTAGTTTCTGGGTTATATCTAAATAAAGGGAAATATCCTTTTTCTACGACTAGTTTTTCTTCTTTAATTGAGTCTTTCATACCAGTTTTAATACCATGAGCAATACAAGGTGCATAACAAATTATAATAGATGGACCGTTATAGTTTTCTGCTTCGATTAGGGTTTTAATTGTTCCGTTATAGTTTGCTCCAAGGGATACTGTGCCTACATATACATGAGGATAACTCATAGCAATTTTTGCTAAATTCTTTTTACTTGTTGTTTTACCAGAACTAGCAAATTTTGCTACTGCACCAATTCTTGTTGATTTAGATGCTTGTCCACCAGTATTAGAGTAACATTCTGTATCAAGTACTAGAATATTAACATTTTCTTTATTTGCTAAAACATGATCTATACCACCAAAACCTATATCATAAGCCCAGCCATCTCCCCCGACTATCCAAATACTTTTTTCTTTTATGTATTTTTTTAATGGTTTTAATTCTTTTATATTTTCATAATCTAGGTTTTCATATACATAGTTAGATATTTCTTTTGAATATGAATTTAAGTACATATCAAATAGTTTTTTATTATGATTATTTACTTTATCTATATTATTTTTCATTATATTTTTAATATTTTCTTTTTCTAAATCTTCACTTAATCTAATACCAAATCCAAATTCTGCGTTATCTTCAAATAGGGAGTTTGCCCAAGGTACTTCATAAGGTGTATTAGGAAGACTTGCTCCATAGATAGAAGAACATCCTGTTGCATTTGCTATTATTAAGTTATCTTTAAATAAACTAGATAATAGTTTTAAATAAGGTGTTTCTCCGCATCCTGCACACGCTCCAGAGAATGAAAATTTTGGTTTTATAAACTGACTTCCTTTTACAGTGTTAGTATCTAGTACTTTCTTTTCTTCTAGTGTTTCTAAATAATTATGTTTTATTTGTTCTTTTTCAATAGTTTTATCTATACTTTCCATAGTAATTGCTTTAGTAGGACATACTCCTTCACATAGTGAGCATCCTGTACAATCTAAAGGACTTACTCCAATAGTAAACATTAAGTCTTTATCTTTTATTTTAGAATCTATTAAGTCTTTTTTTACTTCTTCTGGAGCCTTTTCTACTTCTTCTTTATTTAATAAGTAAGGTCTAATAACTGAATGAGGACATACTAATGAACAAAGATTACATCCTATGCATTTATCTTTATTATAACAAGGAGTTATATTACTAATTCCTCTTTTTTCTAGTTTTGATAAACCTCTTTCAAATTTACCATCTTCATAAGTTGTAAAATCACTAACTTTTAATTCATTACCTCTTAAAGATTCTAGATATGTAAATATTTTATTATTTATTTTTTCTTCTTTTATTTCTTCTTCTTTTATACTATTTATATCTATTTTTTCTAAATATTTAATAGAATCTTCTATAGCATTAATATTAGAGTTAACTACATCTTCTCCTTTTTTAGAGAAGTTTTTAATTATATTATTTTTTATTAATTCATATGATTTATCTTTATCTATATAATTAGTTAAATATAATATAACTCTTTCCATAATCATACTTATTTTATTTGGTATATTATTATTTCTTGCTACTTTACTTGCATTAACTATATAAAAACTTATATTTTTTGTTTTTATAGTATCTATTACGTTTTTAGGTAGTTTTAATTCTTCTTTAGAATGTTCTGTATTTAATATAAATATTCCGTTATTACTAATTCCTTTTAAAACATCATATTTAGTTAAATATGTATCTTTAGAACATACTACAAGTTTTGGGTTTGTTACATAATAAGTGCTGTTAATAGGAGATTCTCCAATTCTTAAGTGACATTTTGTTACACCACCTGATTTTTTAGAATCATATTCAAAGTAGCCTTGAACATATTTTTCATTACCTATTAGTTTTAATATATCTTTAGAAGTTGTAACCATTCCATCAGAACCATATCCATATATTAATAATTCTTCATAATCTTTATTAAAAATAGTATTTGTTCTTTCTAAACTTAAGAAAGTTACATCATCTGTTATACCAATAGTAAATTCATGTAAGTTATCAGTTTCTAAGAAGTTATAGACTGCTTCAATATCATTTAAGTTTGTGTCTTTACTAGATAGACCATATCTTCCTCCGACTATTTTTATATCTAAATCATTAGTTTTAATTACTTCGCATACATCTTTGTATAGAACTTCTCCATTAGAAGCTGGATCTTTTGCTCTATCTAGTACTGCGATTTTTTTAACACTTTTAGGTAATACATTAAGTAAGTATTTACTAGAAAATGGTCTAAATAAATGTACTTCGATTAAACCTATTTTTTTATTTGCTTTATCTATATATTCTTTTATAGTGCTACAAACAGAACCCATTGCTATTATAATGTTTTCTGCATCTTTGTTTCCATAATAGTTAAATGGTTTGTAATTAGAATCTGTTATTTTATTTATTTCTTCCATATAAAAGTTTACTATATCAGGTAGTTCTAAATAATATTTATTTCTTGATTCTACTTCTTGAAAATATATTTGATCTCCTTGATTAGTACCATATGTTTTAGGATTATCTATATCTATAGATTTAGTTTTAAATTTATTAAAAGAATCCATATCAATAAGATTTTTTACTTTTTCAAAGTCTAATAAGTCTATTTTATTATATTCGTGACTTGTTCTAAAACCATCAAAAAAGTTAACGAAAGGTACTCTACCTTTAATTGTAGAAAGGTATGATACTGCACTTAAATAATGAGCATCTTGAACACTTGATGAAGATAAAAAGGCAAAACCAGTACTTCTGGCAGCATATATATCGCTATGGTCTCCCATTATGGATAAAGCATGAGTTGCTATGGTGCGCGCTGCAACATTAATTACACAAGGAAGGAGTTCTCCTGCTATTTTATACATATTAGGTATCATTAAAAGTAAACCTTGACTTGCTGTATAAGTACTTGCAAATACTCCGTTAAGAAGCATACCATGCATTGTACCTATTGCACCTGCTTCACTTTGCATTTCTACTACTTTTACTTTATTACCATAAAAATTAAGTTTATCTTTAGAACTATATTCATCTATTAATTCAGCCATTGTTGATGATGGTGTTATTGGATATATTGAAGCTGCCTCTGTGAACATATATGATGTAAGAGCACAAGCTGTATTTCCATCTAGTATTTGTTTATTCATAATTATCCCTCACAATTCTCTGTAGTATATTCATCTCCACATGTAATACATGCGTGATATGTAAAATTATTATAGTTTTCTTTTTTTATTATTAGTTTAGTAACAGTACAATTATCTAAATTAATATCGGAATTTATATCTTGTAAAGTAGAATATTCTATTACTTTTTCTTCTTCTTTTTTTTCTACATCCCATAAATCTTCTTTATAATCTATATTATATAATTCTAAATTAGTTTTTAATATATCTTCAATTGAAGTATATTTTTTATTTTTTCCTGTACTTAATATATCATTAATACTAGGCATAACAAGTAATGTAACAATAGACATAAGTACTATTACAAGTAATAATTCTACTAAACTAAAACCTTTATTTTTCATAATTTAACATCTCCTTTAATTTGTTTTCATCCCATATAGGTATACCAAGTTCTAATGCTTTATCATATTTAGAACCAGGGGTATCACCTTTTATTACAACATCTGTTTTTTTGGATACACTATCTATTATTTTTCCTCCCTTTAAGATAATCATTTCTTTTATTTTATCTCTTGGTGCAAAAGATATAGTACCAGTAATTACAAATTTTTTATTACTAAAGTTATCATCATGTTCTATAGTTTTACCTAAATATTTAGTATTAATATTTTCTTCTTTTAATTTTTCTATTAATTTTAAGTTATTTTGATCATTAAAGTACTCTGTTATACTTTTAGCCATTATTAAACCTATATCTCTAATTTCTACTAAATCATTAAAGTTTGCATTTATTACTTTGTCTATATCAGGATAGTTTTGTGCTAGAATAAGGGCATTTTTTTCTCCAAAGTGTCTTATTCCTAAAGCAAATAATAGTTTTTCTAGTGAGTTTTCTTTACTTTTTTCAATAGCATTTAATAAGTTATTAACTGATTTTTCTCCAAAGCCTTCAAGGGTAATTAATTCATCTTTATAATTTTTTAATTCATATATACTTGGTATATCTTTTAAGAATCCAAAGTTATAAAAGTCTTCACATAGTCTTTCACCTAAACCATCTATATTCATTGCTTTACGACTTGCAAAGTGGATTAATTTTTCTATATTTCTAGCATCACAATTTTCATTTAAACAGTAGTAGTTTGCTTCTTCTTCTTTTCTTATTAAAGGACTACCACATACTGGACAAGTATCAATCATTTTAAATTCTTCTAAAGTGGTTATTCTACGAGATAAATCTACTTTTACTACTTCTGGAATTACATCTCCAGCTTTTCTTAAGTAAACTATATCTCCAATTCTAATATCTTTTTCTTTTATAAAATCTTCATTATGAAGTGTTGCACGGGATATAGTAGAGCCTTGTACTTTAACCGGTTCCAGTATCGCATTTGGAGTTATTTTGCCTGTTCTACCTACTGTAAATATAATATCTTTTAATTTAGTTGTAACCTCTTCTGGAGGGAATTTATATGCAGTAGCCCATTTTGGATATTTAGCAGTATATCCAAGTGCTTCTTGCATCTTTATATCATTTACTTTTATAACCATACCATCTATATCATAAGGTAAAGCACTTCTTATTTCTGTTATTTCTTTTATAAAAGTTATTACTTCATTTATATTTTTACATATTTTTCTATTAGGATTTACTCTAAAACCTAGGTTTTCAAAATATTCTAGTACATCAGAGTGTCTATATAAATTATAATCCATTGGATTAGGTAAATGATAAATAAATGTATTTAGTTTTCTTGATGCTGTAACAGAAGAATCTAGTTGTCTAGCAGAACCACTAGCAAGATTACGACAGTTTTGAAATAGTTCTAAACCTTCTTTTTTTCTTTCTTCGTTAATACGATAAAACTCTTTTTTATCTATATAAAGTTCTCCACGTACATCAATATCAATTTTTTCGTTTAGTTTTTTAGGTACTGATTTTACAGTTAATATATTATTTGTTATATCTTCTCCTATTTTACCATCACCACGGGTTACTCCTTGAACAAAAATTCCATCTTTATATATTAAACTAATAGCAAGTCCATCTATTTTAAGTTCACATACATAAGTAGGATTAAAACCTTCTTTTTTAATTCTTTCATCAAATCTTATTATTTCATCTTCATTAAATACATTACCTAATGAAAGCATAGGAAGTTTGTGTTCTACTTTCTTAAATTCACTTATAACAGTACTACCGACTTTTCTAGTTGGAGAGTCTTCTGTTATAAACTGTGGATATTTTTCTTCTAAAGAAATTAGTTCTTGCATTAATCTATCATATTCAGCGTCACTTACTGTTGGTTTATCTAATATATAGTATTCATGACTATATTTATTTAATAATTCTCTTAATTCTTTAATTCTTTGTTCTACCATAAATATCACCATCTTAATTATAAAATAAATTAAAAAATAAGTAAATAAAAAAGAAAATTTAAACTATTATTTAATTATAATTTTCTTTACATATTTTAACTAATTCATCTATAAAAGGGCTCCTGTTGGAGGGATTTCTATCTGTTAATATATAAACATTATTTTTAGTTCTAGTAAGTCCTACATAGAATAATCTACGTTCTTCAGCGAAAGGAATAGATTCTTCTTCTACTTTGTTTTTAAATAAATCTATTAACCAGAAACCATCTGTTTTACTTGTAGGAAAACGTTTATTCATACCTAATATAATAACTTCATCAAATGTTAATCCTTTTGATTTATGTATAGTCATTGCATCTATAGATAAATCTTTATATAAAGTAAATTTAACTTTAGTATCTAAATCATCTATAAAATCTTTATCAGAAAAACACTTATCTATCATATCATTATTTCTTGCTATTATTAATATATTATGACTAGGATATATTTTATGTATATTTATAATAGTTTTCTTTAAACACTTATATTCTTCTTCATAACTAATACATCCATTTACTAAACTATTATAAGTAATAAATTTAATAGGTTTATCTATATGTTTATCAGATATTAATTCTTTTTTTATTTGATCATTATTTTTCATTACAAATGATCCTGCGACATCAATTAATTCTTGTGGATTACGATATGTTTTATTTATTTTATAAACTTTAGAACCTTCAAAATATTTAGTAAAGTTATAAATATATTCTATTTTAGATCCTGCGAAAGAGAATATACTTTGAAAGTCATCTCCTACTGCGAAAATATTTGCATCACTTCTTAAAGCAGTGTTTTTAGTTAGTAAGTATTTACTTTGTGATATATCTTGATATTCATCTATTATTATATAATCAAAATTTAATTCATTATTTATATCTAAACTATATAAATATTTATTAGAATAATATAATAAATCTGCATAATCAAAACCATATACATCAGTACTATAAAGTCTATTTTGATAATATTTATAAAAGTTATTTATAAATTCAAATTGATTTAAGAGTGTTTCTCTTTCTAAAGAGTTATCTATTTTATTTATATAATTTTCAGTTATTTTTATATAGTCATCTCTATTAATATTTTCTTTTATTTTACTTATAATTTCATATGCTAATCTTTTTAATGGATATATTTGAGATAATTTATTATTATTTAGTATTTGATCATATATTTCTACATCAGTTTTATCATTATAAATAAAACCTAATTCTTTTAGTTTTTTATCTAATTCTTGTTCTATTAAAGATAATGGAGTGTTTTCTAAATAAATAAAATTATTATTATTTTCTTTATGAAATTTTATTTTTTGTTCTTTTTCTTTATTGTAATCATCATTATCTAGACCAAAATATTCTAAATACAAAGGAAAGCCTTTATAATCTAAAGTAAAGTCCGGTTTATAAACAGTATAATCATTTAATATTTCAGAGTATACTTTTTCATAAGTATAACTTATACCATGTTTAAAAAGAAAATTTGCAATAATTGCTTCACTAGCACTTTTTACTAATTCTCCATTTATTGTAATTATAACTTCACTATTTAATCTTTTGTCTATCCATTCATTAATTGATGATTTAATATTAGTATTTAATGCTTCTTTTATTTTAGAGTCTTTATAAGCATTAAAAAATTCATCATATGTAGAATATTTATCATAATTTTTTAAAAAGAAGTTACCAAATACAAAGTTTTCACGTATTAAATCTTTAGAAAAAGTATTTATTAGTTTTTTTATATAGTTTTTGTCTTTAAATATAATATTCATATAATCATAAAAAATAGTTTCTTTCTCATTATAATCTACAATAGTACATTTATGATCTTTAAATATATGTTTTATATATTTAAAACCTAATGAATGAAAAGTAGTAACATATGAAGGGATATTAAATTTATCTACAATTAAGTTTTTAAGTTCTAAAGTTGCTTTTTTAGTATAACTCATAACTAATATTTTAGAAGGATCTACATTTTTAATATCTACTAAATATTTTACTTTAGCCCCGATAGTAGTGGTTTTTCCTGTTCCTGCTCCTGCGAGAACAAGGGCATATTTATCATCACTTGTTATTGCTTTTATTTGTTCTTCATCTAGCATTATATTTGGATCAATATTTTTAAACATATTATTAAAATAATCTTTATACATATACACACTTCCTATATATTAATTTTATCATTTATAAATTAAGTTAACAATATTATTTTAATAATAAAATAAAACTGATAAAAACTATCAGGTTTTAAGACAATTTTATCAGTTTTTATAATAACATTTATATCTAACCTTATTCCACGATGTATGGATCAGAAGAAGTTCCTGTACCATTAGTAAATATTGTACCTAGTTTTAGAGAGATAGAAGGACGTACACCCAAACCTGTTGCACTAACAGCGGCACCCATTATAATAGCACCAAGATATGCGTACTCTACTCTCGAAAAGACAAGTCCAGATTCATCTGGTGTTAAAAGCCAAAATGAAGAATTTGTATATAAGTAATTGTTTAAACTACCATTATTGCCTGTCAAACCTGCTAACACCAATTCGTCACTCGTAAGAAGTCCTGCTGGATATGTTAAAGCATTATTTCCATAATTTTCGTTTCCTCCACGATCTGTTCTTAAACTAAATCTATCATTTTGATTTGTACAAACAAGACTCGGTGTATATGTTTCATTTAATCTTACATTTCCTGAAAAATCTGAAGAAGACATACTATTTGTATCTTTACTCGATAAAGGACCTGCTGCGTCACCGCTTACAAAACTTCTATCATTACAAAATATTGTATTCTCTAAATAATTTGTATAACTTGTTAAGTTTGTACTATACCAGTTATCTATTGCTGTTTTTATTGTACTATCATTTGTATTAGTAAACA
>CAYSEZ010000019.1:0-16036 GCA_964430375.1 uncultured Mycoplasma sp.
GTAACAATAAAATTGTAGCAAAAAATTACATATAAAGCAAGTATTTTTTTAAAAAACTTTTATTTTCTTTAAAATTATGTTATTCTATAGTCAGGAGGTATATTATAATATAATAGATACGTTGTTAGAATTTAAAAAATATTAAATTAGTTTATTATTAATTGGGAGGTTTTTATGAATAAAGATAAATTATTAGAATTTACAACATTAGAAGATTTAAAGAAAAAACAAAAAAAAACTAAAGAAAGAATAGAAGAATTAGAAAAAATGAATATAATTAAAGAATATATAACATTACTAAAAGAAAATGAAAAACTAATTAGTGAAATTACAAATTATAAAGATAATCATGAAAAAGATAAAATTAAAACTTGTAAACACGATACTTTCATATATGCTGGTGATAGTATAATAGAACATTATTCTGATAATTTTTTATGTTTTAGATTTAAATGTCAAAATTGTAGTTTTGAAAAAGAATTTATTACAGGTATATGGAATAATAAAATTCTATTTTCTAGAACACAAGAAATAATAGATTTTATAAATGATCATAATATAATTTCAAACCTAGATTTTTCTAAAGAAGAGTTTATAGAATATATAAAAGAATATATGTATTATGCTAGTAACGAAAGCATTGATAAAGCTCGTAGTTTTGCAAATGTTAGAAAAATAAAAAAGCACATCAACTGATGTGTTTTTTAACGGCTACCGCCGCCGCCTCCTCCACCGAAGGAGCCTCCTCCTCCTCCACCAGAAGAGAATCCACCTCCACCTGATGAATAGCTTTCTGCAGCACTTCTTGCACTACTTGCAGCTTTTACTGTACTTCTAGAAATATTATTAACTAATATAACTGTATCATAATCAAAATTATTTTCATAAATAAGCTCTGGATACATCTTTTTAAACTGTTTAGCAACTTTATCTGCAATCCCGAAAAGATAAGCAAACATTAAATATTCATCCCATAATTTAACTTCTATTGCTTCCTTTGTATTAATTGATGAAAATTCTTCTAAATATAGTTTTAATCCTAATAACTGTTTACTATCATTATAAATTTTATCACTTAATACGTTTTTCTTCTTACATTCTTCTTTATTCTTTCTTTTATAAATATCACCAGACTCTTTTAATTCTTTTTCTTTATCAGTTTCTATAGATTTAAATAAATTAAAGAAATTATTATAATTATTTCTAGCCCACTTTTCAAATTCTTTTTGTTCTAAATATCCATCTTTACTTGCTTTATACATCATATTAAATAATTTTTCTTCTTTTTCTATTTCAAAACTAGGTTTTAAAGTTAAATCTATTATACTTTTTTCATTTTTTGAAATTCCACTTTCTTTCTTTATAAAACGAATTTTGTCTTCTTTAATCCATTTTAATAATATAGCACCCAATATATTAGTTTCATTATAATCAAAATTATTTAATTTAATTAAAGTATTTGCATAATAAATATTTTTATTACATGGTATTTCTCTAAAAAATGGAGTATCTTTTTTATTAATTTTTTTATTATCTTTATACCCATATCCATTTACTATAATTGCTCTAATTATTATAAATAAAACAATAAAAATAAATAGAAAGAAAACTATTATAGATATAATCTCCTTAACTGATAATGAATTATAGTTATAATCAAATGTACCTTTCTCTGCGGTTTCATAAACATCATTAAAAGTATTAAATTTACTATAAGTATTATTAGTATTAAAAGTATTTATTGGAAATTTAGTAAGTAATACTACATATTTATTATTCATATTACTAGACTCTTCAGTAGACATACTAATTTTACCATCTTTTACATAAGAATATCCTTTATATCCATAACCCCATACATCTAAAGTATCAGGAAATGAATAAAAACTTGTTACATCAACACTAAATTTTTCAAAATCTACATCGCTAAACTTATCTATTAAAGTAAAGTATAATACATCACTATCAGTTGTTTTAAGTATAAAATTAGATATATCATATTTTAATACAAAAGTATGTTTTTTATAATCATATTTACCAAAACAAAGTTCTAACCCATTAGATGTATAATTAATACCATAATAACCTTTCTTTTCCTCTAAAGATTCACTTATATTCCAAGTTTTATAAGTAAGAGGTGTTCCATCCATACTTACAGTAAAATTAGATATTTTTGAATTATTTAAGTTAGCATATCCCTTATACCACTCTGTACCATCGCTTGCCTTAACCTCCCATACTTCAGTAATATTTGCATTACCATCTTTATCTATATAAATATCCATGTCTATATTATAAATATGGTTTTTAGCATTTACACTAAATAAACAAGTAAAAAATATAACTAAAGTAAACAACAATTTTTTTATTTTCATATTTTATCTCCTATTTTTTTCTAGTTCTAGAATTTCTATTATTATTTGCAAGTACTTCTCTATACTTTTTTAAATTTCTTTCTTTTCCTAATATAAAAGATGAATTAAATTTATTTTCTACTTTTATACATAGTTTTAAAATACTAATAGTCTCGGCTTCTATTTGTTTATTATATGCTTCTATTGAATCTTCAACTAAGATTTTAGCTTCATCTGGTAAGTATTTTAACGAACTTTCTAATTTGCATTTAACTATTAGTAGTTTAATTCTAACAAGTAAATGATATATAATCTTTCTTTCAGTTTCTATAATAAAAGGGTTAATATTATATTTAGCTATTTCTAAAGATAAATCATAATTCTCATACTCTAATTCATATATTCTTTCTAATTGTTTAGAAACAACTTCAAAATTATTTTTACATAATAGAAATTCATTTATAAATTTTTCATCACATGAAGTATCAATTATTTCATCATAGTTATCTATATATTTATTCATGGTTCCTCCTTAAAATGGTAGTTTAAAGTTACCACTTGCTATTTGTTTCATCATTTTTTTACTTTGTTCAAATTGAATAATTAATCTATTTACTTCAGTTACACTTCTTCCAGAGCCTTTTGCAATACGCTCTTTTCTAGATGCTTTTAGTATTTCAGGGTGACGTCTTTCATATGGGGTCATAGAAAGTATAATAGCTTCAATATGGGCCATATCTTTAGGATCTATTTTTATATTATTTAATCCCATTTTTTTAGCACCTGGTAAAAGTTTTAATATTGATTCTATAGAACCTAACTTTTTCATTTGTTTCATTTGAGTTAAAAAGTCTTCTAAATCGTATTTACCACTTTTCATCTTTTTTAAACTTTTTTCTGCTTCTTCTTCATCTATTACATCACTTGCTTTATCTACAATAGATAAAATATCACCCATACCTATAATTCTAGAAGCCATACGATCTGGATAAAAATAATCTATTCCATCTAATTTTTCACTTACTCCGACAAATTTAATTGGTACATTAGTTAAATATCTAACAGAAAGAGCAACTCCTCCCCTAGTATCTCCGTCTAATTTAGTTAGTATTACTCCGGTTAAGTTTATATTATCATTAAAACCTGTTATTACATTGATTGCATCTTGTCCCATCATTGCATCTATTACTAGAAGTGTTTCATCTATTTTAATTTCATTTTTTATGTTTTGCAATTCTTCCATTAATTTATTATCAATATGAAGTCGTCCTGCAGTATCTATTAAAACATAATCAAATTTATTTTCTTTAGCATAATCTAAAGCATTTTTAACTATTTCAACTGGATTTTTCTTACCTTCTTCATAAACTTCAATATTAAGTTCCCTGCCTATTTGTTTTAATTGATCAATTGCAGCAGGTCTATATATATCACACGCTACTAAAAGAGGTTTTTTACTATGCTTTTTACGAAGTAAATTAGCAAGTTTACCTATAGTAGTAGTTTTACCTGATCCCTGAAGACCTACAAGCATTAAAGTCGCAGGATTACCTTCTAGATTAAGAGGTTTTTGTTCTCCTCCAAGTAGTTCTTGTAATTCATCTCTTATAATACCTACAAACATTTCACCAGGAGTTAGACTTTTCTTTACTTCTTCACCAAGAGCTTTTTCTTTAACTGTATTAGTAAATTCTTTTACTACTTTATAATTTACATCTGCTTCTAGTAAAGATAATCTAATTTCTCTAATCATAGGTTCTATATTATCTTCAGTTATTTTTCCATATCCTTTTATATTTTTAATAGCATTTTGTAATCTATCACTTAATGTTTCAAACATATTATTCCTCCATTTTATATTTAATCTCATTATCAGTTATATACTTTAATATAAATTCTACTGCATAATCAAAGTGTTCCATAAGTATTTTTCTAGTATATATGACATATCTTTTTCTTATAATAGTATGATGTTTTAATATATTTTTTTTCAAATACTTAACTAATTTTTTTATTTCAGATTCTTCAATAGAAACTTCTTTTAATTCTTCTTCATATTCTAATATTTTATCATTATATTTTGGTACTGTTATATATTTATTTTTAGCTAAATATTCACCAAAAAGTTTAAAATCACTTCTTTTTACTCTAGTTAAATTTTTAGTATCTGGATCATACTTTTCTTTACCATTTTTTAATTTCATACCTATTAATTCATTATTATCATTATATATATAATGTTCATTATAAGTAATTTTATTAAAATAATAATCAGTAAGCAAATGAGTAAAATATCCTAGTATTACTGGATTAGTAAATTTATCTTTATATTTATTCATATATCTATCTATATTAGGTAAATTTTCTTTCCTACTTTGTTTAGTAGTTAAATAATGAGTTATTTCTTTATCTACTTTATCATAATCAGGAAATAGATTAGCTAACATAAATATATCTTTATCTTTTATTTGTAACTCTTTTGCTATTTTTTTAGCAACTGCTAAATGTACATTCCAAGTAGGCATAATTCCTCCCTATTATAATTTACAAAACATATCTTCTTCTATTTCAATATTATATATTTCATTATGTTTTAACTCTTTGTTAATTTTTAAATATAAATAATTAGAAGTATGTCCATATGAATAACCATCTTCATATTTTTCTATTAATACATCAAGATTTTTACCTATAAACTTATTAAAATATTCTTTCTCAAAAGTATCACTTAATTTTAATACTTCTTTTACTCTTTCTTTTTTTATTTTTTCATCTATTTGATTTTCCATTCTAGAAGCTTTTGTACCATTTCTTTTAGAATATGGGAATACATGTATTTTAGAAAAATTTATTAATTTTAAAAATTCTAATGTTTCTTTAAAATCATCTTCACTTTCATTAGGAAAACCTACGATTAAATCAGTAGTAAGTGATATATCAGGTCTTACTTTTCTTATTTTATTTACCATATTTAAGAATTCTTCTTTAGTATATTTTCTATTCATATTCTTTAAAACACTTTCGCTTCCACTTTGAAGTGGTATATGTAAATGATTACATAATACATTATTTTCTAATAATTTAAAGAATTTATCATCTAATTCTGTTATTTCTATTGATGATATTCTTAAGTGTTTTAAATCTTTATTTTTTAATATTTCTTCTAGAAGAGATGAAAACTTAATACCTAAATCTATTCCATAACTTCCTGTATGTATACCTGTTAATACTATTTCTTTATAACCATTATCAGTTAAAGATTTTATTTCTTTTAATACTTTATCCATATCTTTAGATCTACATCTACCTCTTACAAAAGGGATAATACAATAACTACAATAGTTTTCACATCCATCTTGAATTTTTACATAAGCACGGGTTCTTGATGGAAAAGATGTAATCATCATATCTTCAAAAGGAACTCTCATAATATTTTCCTTTTCTATTATTTGCTTTTTTGTCTTTATAAATTCTTCAGTAAGCTTTACTATTTTACTTTTATTATAATTACCTATTACTATATCTACTCCATCAAAGTTATAATCTTTATTACTTTCTACAAAACAGCCACATACTATTATAATAGAATCTTTGTTATTATTCTTTATATGATTAATCATTTTTTTATCTTTTTTATCACTATTATTAGTAACAGTACATGTATTAATTATACATATATCTGGATTATCCTCTATATCACAAATAGTATAACCTTTTTCTTTAAATAAACTTAATATATATTCACTTTCATAAGCATTCACTTTACAACCTAATGTATATATTCCAACTCTCATAAAATACCTCTTTCATTTCATATTTTATCATATTTTATAGTATAAATAAATAGAAAAATGTAACTTAATTATTTTATTTTTACAACATAAAAGCACATACAAAATTATAATTATATATGCTTTCTATTATTTTAAAATCAATTTATACATTTTCTTATTCTGATTCTATAACTTTTTCAAGAAAAATTTTTTTATCAAAAGCACCACGCTTTTCACTTTTTCTGTTGGCAATCTCTATAATATCATTTAAATTCTTATTTTCTAAACTAGCTAATGCTCGAATTACTTCTAGTAGATCTGCTAATTCTTGAGCTCGTTCATCACCGGTTGCTTCAAGCACTTCTTTATATTCTTCATATAACTTTCTTTCAAGTTCTTTTTTATAATCGCTTTCATCTAATACTTTAATAACAGGAGTTTCTCCTTGTTCTTCTATTATATTAGGTATTTTATCTCTAACTAATTTATTATATATTCTTTCCATTTAGTTTCCTCCTTATTTTTTTGCTGACGCAAGTACCATCTGTTTTATAAATTGCCACCGCACATACATCCAAAGTATCTGATAAATACCTACTTAGTAAATCGTCGATTGAAATAAAATTAGGAATATCACTTTCATCTTCTATTGGTTCAACTTCTACAAAATCCATCATAAATCCTTCAATATTTTTACAAAAAGTTCCAATTTTATAAGTATTATCAGAATAAAAATAAACTATTCTATATCCTTCGCCATACTTTTTGTTCCATTCACAATTCCCTTGAAATTTTGTTAATTCTTCTATTGGTATATTCATATCTAACACCTCTCTAAATAAGTATAACACGTTTTTATATTATTTTATATTATTAAAGTTTTTTTAACTTTCTAGAAAGTGCTTTTATACTAAAATTGCTCTTTTATCATTAAAAGATATTCTTGTAAATTACCAATAGTGTTTTCTGTTTTAAATAAATTACTAATTTTAAAACCACATTTCTTGTAGCATTTAATCGCAGGTATATTATCTCTTAATGGACACATAACTAAAGATTCAGCATTTTTCTCATCAAATAAATATTTACTTAAAAGGTTAATTGCTTTTTTACCAATACCTTTACCTTGCATAATTAATTCTCCTATAAAGATGTCTATTTCATAGCATTTATTATAATTAATATTATAAAGTTTCTTATTTTCAGAGTTTATTAATTGATATTGTATTATTCCTATTGGTACTTTATCATATTCGATCATATAAACAGGAATTTTAGCATCTTTTAATGTTCTTGGATAATATTTTTCTTCTATCTCTTTATAATTTAATTTTCTTTGTTCAAAGCAAGAATATATTTCTTCTTCTTGATACCATTTTTCTAATTTTTTATAATCATCAATACTATCAATTAATCGTCTTAATTCTATTTTCTTTTCTTTCATCTCTTTACACCTCATATTAAAAACATAAATTTAAAACTATAATTTTTGTAATTAAATAATTCTCATCTAACATAAGTTGTACTCTTATTACCAATTAGATAATTATATTTATTTTTTACTATGTTCTTTTTTATCATTTGTATTATAAAAAGAAAGAACAAAAATAAACTGTCCGATAACAAAATCTAAAAAAATTTAACTAACTTAATAATTAATTTACTTATTTTTATCAATATTGTCAACATTTTTTAAATATTTATCGTTTATTTAAACATTTAATAAAAGAATATATTTATCACTAAAACCATAATTATGTCACATATTAATTCTTATAAAAGAAAAAAACTGAACAGTTTACCCCCATATGAAATGTTCAGTACTATCTACGGTAAAGATACCCTAGATAAATTGAATATCTTGAAAGTTGAACCAAATAACATTAACTTAACTAAAGATATTCTAAAAAAATAAAATATAAAATCTATAAGCACTATCATAATAATAAAAATAAAGGTCGCGTTTTGAATTGAAAAAAATTTAAAAATTCAAATTCCTTTGTTATACTTTAAATATTGCTTACATCTATATTTTATGTATTAATTTTATGTATGTCAAGTGTATTTTCACTCATTTTTGCATTAAAATTAGTCGAAATTAAAGAAATTAAAATTATAATAAAGTTTGCATTTAAATTTAAAAAGTTACATTTACTTTAAAAACTAACCTATTTTTATAATATTAGTAAAAAAGACTATTAATAGAATTACACCAATAACAAAAACAAATATAGTATTAGGTAATAATGCTATACCAAACAATATAAATAATATTGAAAAAATTAAATTAAGAAAAATTAAAATTTTCTTATACGCGTTCTCTTTTGTTTTCATAATTCTTTATTTTACTCAAAAAAATGAAAATGTCAATAGAAAAATCTATCATAATTAATCAAATGTTAATTTTTTTATAAAAAACTCTATATTTTGGTACTTTTATACTTAAATATTTAATATTAAATCATTATATACTTTATTAGCATATGAAAAATTTAATATAGGTTTTATACTTTCTAAATATCTTTTTCTATCATTTTGATAATCTAAGTAATAAGAATGTTCCCATAAATCAATAGTAAAAAGTGGTATATAGTTAAATAAATATGGAGTTGTTTGATTAGTTACATTAATTATATCTATATCATTATTATTTAATACTAAAAATGTATATCCAGATCCTTTTAATTCTAGTGCTTTATTTATAAATATATTATAAAAATTATCAAAGTTATTGTATTTTTTAACTATTATTTCATTTAATTTGCCACTAGGTAATATATTGGTACCTAAACATTTAAAAAATAAATTATGATTTAATACACCACCTAAATTAAATAATATATCTTCTCTATCTTTTGCTGGAAAACTGTTAATATTTAAAACTAACTCTTCTAGACTTATATTATATTTAAAATTATTCTTATTTAACAAATCATTTAGCTTGTTTAAATAGTTTAAATAATGTTTGTTATAATGAATAGCTAAAGAGTTAGTTTTTATATATGGTTCTAACTTTTCATATAAATAATTTAATTCTTCTTTTTTATACATATAATCCCCCTTATTAATATATGTATAATATTTATATTTATTATAAAAAAATAGATAGAAAATTCTACCTATTCAAATATTTTTTTTCTAAATACTAGAAGTGCTCCAAGAGCTAGTACTGATATTACTAAAATAGATGCGTAACTATTATTTTCATTTATACCAGTATTTACACTTGGTAATTTTTCATAAATATATGTTACTTCAATTGTTTCATTAGCAATATAGTTCCCTTTAGTATTTCCTTCTACTTTTATAAATTTATAACCATTAAATGATTTTTTTTCTGTTTCATATGGTGTGTTATCTAATTCTATACTTTCTAATGATTTTGTAAGTTTTGTTCCATCTGTTGTAATATAATTTACAATTAGTTTTCCAACTGGAGCATCTCCACCTGTTCCACAGTTTTCTTCTGTAGTTAAATAGCCTAATGTAGTAACTTTATAAGTAGTTTTAGAACCATTTATTACATAATATTTATCATAAATATTTTCTGTAACAGTAGCAGTTTCACTTGTTCCGTTATATTCTACAGTATAATCTGTTAAAACATAACTTACATCATAAGTGTAATCTTCATCGATTGCTACAACTTGATATAATTTTTGATATTGATATTCATCATAGTAACCTTGTAATTTAGTTACTTCAGGTTTACTAGCAGTAAATGTATATGTTTCAGATGTAGAAATAACTATTGAAACGTTACCTTCAGTGTCTACTATTACATCAAATTCTAAATCGAATCCTCCACCTATTTGATTTTTTTCTCTACATACATTGAATATATTATCTAAATATCCTTCTAATACAATATTTTTTTCTACATTAATTCCATTATAAGTATATTTTATTGTAGTACTAAGTTTAACTTTATCTTCATTAGTTACTTTAGTAAATTTGCCTTCTGTATTTTGTCTTACTTCAAGTCGACCATTATCATATGAAGGGCTTTTATAACTAATTGTTTTTTCATTTTGTGTTCCTTCATTTAATACAACACTTATATCAGATAAAGTACCTTTAATATTATCTGCGACAGTATTACCATAAGCATCTACTACTCTAATATTTTGATTTACTGAGATATCTAAATGTGCCCATGTTCTTTCTGCTTGTTTTGTTTCATTAAATTTAATTACATTACTTACTGTTTCTGATTTAGTTACAGTAGTTACTTTAGTACAACTTGTAGTCCAACCATCAGATTCTTTATAATTTTTCTTTAATTCCTTACATGCATTTTCAGTTAAACCAGTTTTTGTAACATTTTTTGCTTCTTCCAGTACTTCGCTTACTGCATAATAATATTTATATCCTGTTTTTACATTATTAGTATAAATATCTTCTGTATAAGGAGTTGTATTAGTATTAGTCCAATTAAATTTATTTTTTTCACTTACTTTAGTAGCTTTTTCTTCATTAATTACTTCATTAATTTTAATACTTTCATAAATACCTTTATTACTTAATTCAGCTTTTTCTTTTTCTGCATCAGCTTTATTTTCATATTCTTCACTAGTATAAGCACTAGGCTTTGTAGTATTATTAATTACTACATCTTTTACTTCTTTATCAGTGTTTTCACTTTGTAATTTAGTTGTTATATCTTCTTTAGTTAAAGCATCTTTTGATGTTATTGTAATAGTTAATTTATCATTACTATTTTGTTTATAACTTGCAGTATAACCTTGAGCTTGTAATTCTTCAACTAAAGTTTTTGCTTCACTTTCTGTTTTTTTAGTTTCACTACCCACATTAGCAGAAGAACTCATATTTTGATCATAAGTTATTCTTGCATCAGTAGTATCACTATCTACAAATGTACTAACTACATCAGAAAGTTTTTTACCATTATATGAAGTAGTTGTTTCATTATTTACTTTTGCACTAGTTATTACACCATTTAATGCAGTAAATTGATATGTTTTTACTTCTTTTTCATGTTCTTTAACTTCAACTGTTAAAGTATACCCTTCTTCTTCTTTTTCTTTTACAAATTCATCTTTTTCTTTAGATGTTTCTTTAGTAGTTTCATTTAAATTATTTACTATTTCTTTAATGTCAGTATTATAATCAATTGAAGTACACTTATCTAAAGTAGAAGTTATTTCTTCGATTTTACTTAAGTGTTCTGCTTGTACTTCTTTTGCTTCTTCATAACTAAATACTTCTTTTTCATAAGAATAATCTGGAGTATCTGCGAAAACAATACTAGAAATAGTAAGTGTTAATACAAATAAAATACTAAATATAATTTTTTTGTAATTTTTCATCCTTTACCCTACCTTTCTTAAATTTATTATTAATAACGATCCTTTTGGATTGTTAAAAATACAAGTTTGTAATGTTAATATATTATCATTTTCATTTACATTTATATTTGTTTCATATAATGAATCTTCTTTTAAAGTATTTATATGATTTAAAAAATCTTTTGTTTCATTAAATTCAACATTTAAGTGTTCTTCATTACTAGTTACTTTTACTGAAAATATTTCATAAGTATAAGTATTATCTTTTGTTTCTATAGTTAGTGTTTTATGTTCTTTATAGAAATCTTCTTTTAAATACTTTTTTAAATTATTAAATGGAATATCATAAGTAGAACTAGAATGACCAAATATATTAACTTGTTTAGAACTATCTATATTAGTACGATAGTCTATAAAGATGGAGCCTGTTTTATTATATTTCTTATTTACTAAATGTCCTAGGTAATAATAATTATTATCTGTTTGTACTAAAAGTGTTTTTAATACTCCATCAATAGTAAGTATACCTACTATATCATTATTATTATATTCTTTTTGATATGTTTCTATTAAATTAGGACTATCCTCTAATACTTTGTTTACTATAGTTATTTCTTCATTTACTTCTTTAATATTTAAAGCATAAACTATAGTTTTATAACCACTAAAAATTATAAGTATTAGTAATAAAAATACTGTAGATAAGAAAATAATTTTCTTTTTCATTTTGACCCCCTTAAAGTAAACGAAACCATCTACTTGATTAGTTATACTAATCCAAAATTAGCATTTTGTCAATAAAAAATTAATTTTTGTATATAAAAAATGTGATTTTGTGACCAAAAAATATATTTTAAACATCTATATAAATATATTATTTTATAAGAAATATATGCTAATAAAAAAAGATTATCATATTATATATATAATAACCTTTTCTAACTATTTTTTTAATACTTCAAGTATCCAACTATTTACTTTATCTATAGAACTATCTATACCATTTTTTATGGGATAAACTATATCAAATTTAGAGATTATATTATTACCCTTTAATGCTTCTTCATAGTTTTTATATGTATTTCTAAGGTTTCCTCCATTTGATACTAGTAAATATATATTTTTATTTTTTATATTTTCATTAGATAAAAACGTATTTATCGCGGGAGCATAACTTCCAAACCAACAAGGACTTCCTATTATGATATTATCATATTTATCTATATCTATATCATATTTTTCTAAATCTGGTTTTTTAGTCATATATACTTCTTTAGCACCCCATACAAATCTAAATAAATTATCTTTTTTCTTTTCTTTTTTAGGCACTAATTTTAGTGTATCTGCTTTTATTACTTTTTTCATTCCTTTTACTAATTCTTCTGTATTTCCTTCATAAGAATAATAAACTATTAAATTTTTCATTTTACTCACTCCTTAAAGCCTCAACGGGGTCTTTTTTACTTGCTATTTTAGAGGGTATTAAACCTGCGATAATTGTAAGAACTGAACTTATAATTATTAAAATTATTCCTCCGGTAAGAGGTAAAGCACTTAAATTAGAAACACCTGCGAGTGTTTTAATTATTAAGTTTATTGGAATATTAAGTAATATAGTAACTAGTATTCCAAGTACTCCTGAAGTGAATCCTATGATTAAAGTTTCAGCATTAAATACTCTAGTTACATCTTTTTTACTAGCACCAATTGCTCTTAAAATACCTATTTCTTTAGTTCTTTCAAGTACACTTATATAAGTAATTATACCTATCATAATACTAGATACTACAAGTGAAATAGATACAAAACCAATTAATACATAACTTATAATATCTACTATATCAGTAACTCCAGACATTAAAATACCAACTAAATCACTATAATTAATTACATTAGAAGTATTACCTTTTTCTTCTTCTTTTTTATTATATTCTTCAATTATATTTTTAATTTCTTCTTTTGATTCAAAATCTTTTGCATATATATTAATAGCACTTGGTTTATTAAAATCAACTGCTCCTAATTCTTTTAATACACTTTCATAAGTAGAACTTTCTTGTTCTTTATATTTTGTTAAAACATTAGCAAGTTCTTCTTTAGATAATGAATTTAAGTATTCTTTTTCTTTAGTACTTAAATTATTATAATTAAACTCTCCACTAGAAAATTTTAAACCAGTAATTACATTGGTATCAGAGTTTTCTTTTTGTTCTTTAACTATTTTGCTATCATTAATCTTATTTATTACATATTCTTCAAGTGAATTAGTATATAAAATTCCTCCGACCATAGTACTAGCACCATTCCAATCATCACTTGGTTTAACTATACCTACTATTTTAATTTCTTCAGCATCTTTTAATTTTTCTTTTAAATAGCTTTCACTATCATTATAAACCCATATACCATTTACTTTAGTATAATAATCAGTATTTAATAATAATTTAAAAGATAAACCAATTAACTCATCATATTCAAAAGAAAGTTCTTCATCTTCTATTTCTTCGCCATTACTTATTTTTTTATAAAACTCTTCTAACTCATTTTGATCTTTTATGCCTAATGCATATAATACATAATCACTAATTCTATTATTTTCATCTACTAGTAAAAGTACTTCATTATAAGATTTAGGCATTTCTCCACTTATTAATTCATACATTTTATTATTTATTTCATCATTTTTAAACATTTTAGAGAAAACATCATTAAATACAAAACTTGAAGTCATATAACTATTATTAAATCCCATATTTTCTAGTACTGTATTAGGATTTACTTTAACTATACCATTATTAATATCTGATTTATATAAATTTAGGTTAAGGTTATATTCATAATCAATTGTAGTAACATAATCATTAATATTACTTTCATCAGATTCTATATATTTTTTAAATAATTCTAAGTTATTTGAAGTAGATTTTGTACTCATAAGTTTAAATGTATCTCTAATAGTATTATTAGAATATATTTTATTATCATCTTTTATATTATCTTTATCTAAAATATCCTCTCTTCTTTCACTTACAAATGAAGTTACATCAATAGAGGTTTCTTCGATAGTAAGTGGATATGAAGTAAGTGTTTCTTCTTCTATTTTTTTAATATAATTATTTACTCCACTAGAAAGACTTAATATTAGAGCAATACCTATAATACCGATGGAACCTGCGAGTGCTGTTAAAATAGTTCTACCTTTTTTAGTCATTAAATTATTTAAAGATAAAGAAAGTGCTGTTTTTAGACTCATACTAGTTCTTTTAGTTTTATTTTTTCTTGTCTTTAGAGTTTCTTTCTTTTTCTTTTCTTCGTGATATGGATTTGAATCATTAATTATTACTCCATCTTTAATTTCAATAATTCTTTCAGAATACTTTTTAGCCAGTTCTTCATTATGAGTTACCATAATTACTAGTTTATCTTTAGATATATTTTTAATTAATTTCATTACTTCATTACTAGTTTTAGTATCAAGTGCTCCGGTTGGTTCATCTGCGAGTATTATTTCAGGATCTGCGACTATTGCACGTGCTATTGCAACTCTTTGCATTTGACCACCAGATAACTGATTAGGTTTTTTATTTATATGTTTTTCAAGTCCTACTTTTTTTAAAGCATCTGTTGCAAGTTTTTTTCTTTCTTCTTTTGAAACTCCACTTAATGTTAAAGCAAGTTCTACATTAGATAAAACTGTTTGATGTGGTATTAAATTATAACTTTGAAATATAAAGCCTACCCTATGATTACGATATGAATCCCAGTCTCTATCAGTATACTCTTTTGTGCTAGTTCCATTTATAATTAAGTCTCCGCTAGTGTATTTATCTAAACCCCCGATAATATTTAAAAGCGTTGTTTTACCAGATCCAGATGGACCTAGTATTGATACAAATTCATTTTCCCTAAACTCTAAATTAATATTATTTAGTGCAACTTGTTTAAATAGATCTGTTTCATAAGTTTTATTAACTTTTTTTAGTTCTAACATATTTCCTCCTTATAAATTGTATTAGATAATTTATTTTTTATAAGTCTTCTTCTAAAACTTTTCTAATTTTAAGAGCAGTAAGAGTATAACTTTTTAATTCTTCAATACCTATTTCTTTTATTACTTTAATAATTTTATTAATTATTTCATTTTTAGTAGATAGGACTAACTCTTTACCTTTTGATGTAATTGTAACTAAAGTTTTTCTTTTATCAAGTTCATCTATTTTTCTTTTGATAAAGCCTTTATTTTCTAAAGAATTTAATATACTAGCAATTCTAGCAGTTGTAACACATAACTTATCACTAAGTTCACCTGGAGTAGATATTTCCTTATCAAAGGTAAGATAACTCAATACTCCGACTTCACCACGATTAAAATCATTTAATATATCAGATAGCGATGAGGTACTAGCACCTATTCTTAATTCTTCAAATAAAAGTTCTGCTATTTCTATCATATTATATCCTCCTGTAATTATCTAACACTATTAGATATTTTATCATAGTATATATAAAATTACAAGTAATATTAAAAAAATATATAAAATTATCGTTACAGTTCAGTCAAGGGACTAGAAAATAAGTGAGTTTTGCTCACTTTTTATGA
>CAYSEZ010000020.1:0-15241 GCA_964430375.1 uncultured Mycoplasma sp.
AAGATTTTATTGATGCAATGACTGCTGGTGGAGATGTTAAAGTAACTGAAAATATTGAAGTTACAAGTGTTGTAGTGGTTAACAAGGATGTTAACTTGGATTTAAATGGACATGAAGTTAAATTTGCTGAAAATAAGTATATTCAATTAGAAAAAGGAAAATTGAGTATACTTGGTGAAGGTAAAATGTATGAAGCATCACCATATTATGCACCAATATATATAGCAAGTAGTGCAAGTGAAACTGACACTTCATATGTTTATCTAAGCGTTGGGAAAGATGTAACTCTTGAAGGTTACTCTGGAATTATTATCAAATATAAAGATCAAACTAATCCTACTGCATATGGAGTAACTGTTGATTTATATGGTACTATAAACGCTGTAAATGATAGAGGTGGTGAGCATGGAGCAGGTATTTATGTTAATGGTAATATAACAAAAGAGGTTAATGCTCCTGTTATTAATGTTTATGAAGGTGCTGTAATTAATTCAACTGGTCATGGTATATTTAGTGCAGGATATGCAATTTATAACATTCGTGGAGGAAAGATTACTGGTGCTGATACTGGTATTGAAGTTCGTGCTGGTAAGTTAAATGTTACAGGTGGTGAAATTACATCAAATGCTACTTCAATTGTTGCAGAGCCAAATGGAAATGGTTCTACTACAGATGGTGCTGCTGTAGCAGTTGCACAACATACTACAAAACTTCCACTTGAAGTAAGTATTTCTGGAGGAACACTTAAAGGATATGTTGCTTTATATCAAACAAATATTCAAAAAAATAATGAAGAAGCAGTAGAAAAAGTAACTTTAAGTGTAACAGGAGGTACATTTACTACTACTGACACAAGTAATGATGCTGTAGCAGTTTATAGTGAAAATAAAGAAGGATTCATTACAGGTGGAACTTATAATGCTGAATTTGATGCTGATTATCTAAATGAAGATTATGATGTTGTTGAACCAACTGATGGTAAAATAGTTGTTTTAAATTTTGCAGGATTTTATGATTGGGCTTATTCACTTGCAGATTTAGATATTGATAAATATACTGAATCAAGTGTTAAAGCATTAACTGATTATATAACTTCACTTGAAGATGAAGAACCTGCAACTCAAGAAGAATTAGATGCAATAGTAGCTAAACTTAATGAGTTAACTAAGGCTTTAGAAACACCTGAAGAAGAAAAAGCAAGACTTGAAAAAGAAGAAGCAGAAAAGAAAGCAAATGAAGATAAGAAAACTACTAACCCAGATACTGGAGATAATATTTATCTATATGTTGGTATGTTAGTATTATCACTTCTTGGAGTTAGTGCTCTTGTATTAAACAAAAAAAGAAGTTATTAATAAAAATTAACTAGGAATTTTCCTAGTTTTTTTCTGTAAACTTTTTATATTTTCTTTATCTTTTATTAAATAACTAGTATAATTAAAGTATAAATATATAAAATTTAATGGAGGTATTTATGAAATATTTTTTTGCAGGAATACTTGGAACTGGTATGACATCTCTTGCTTCAATGCTTTCTGATTTAGGTAATGATGTAATTGGATGTGATGATGCGAAAAGTTATAGTTTTACAATTGAAGAATTAAATAAAAGAAATATAAAAGTATATAAAGATGCATCAATGCTTTCCTCTGATATGATATTTGTATATACTGCGGCGATTCATGAAGATCATTATGCAATAAAGAAGGCTAGAAGTTTAGGATGCACTATATATGGATATTATGAAATGATAGGGAAACTTACTTTGAAATATAATTCTATATGTATTGCAGGAACTCATGGTAAGACTACTACTACAGCACTTTTATCTCATATATTTGAAAATACTATTGGTACTAATTATTTAATTGGAGATGGTACTGGTAAAGTAAATAAAGATTCTAATAATTTTATTGTAGAATCTTGTGAGTTTGAAAGACATTTTTTAAATTATGAACCTAGTTATAGTGTAATTACTAATATTGATTTAGATCATATAGATTGTTATAAAGATATTGAAGAATATACATCTGTGTTTGATGAATTTGCTAAAAAAACAAAGAAAAAAGTAATTGCATGTGGAGATGACCCTAATGTTTTAAAACTTACTAGTGATAATATAGTTTATTATGGATTTAATTCTAATAATAATATTATTGCTAAAAATTTACTACTTACTAGTACTTCAAGTAGTTTTGATGTATATATAGATAATACTTTTTATGGACATTTTAACTTAAATATATTTGGAAAACATATGGTACTAAATGCTTTAGCATGTATTTATATTTCTTATTTATATGGAATAGATAAAGATGATATTATTTATTATATGAATGATTTTAAGGGTGCTAAAAGAAGATTTAGTGAAGAAATAATTAATGATGTAGTATTAGTAGATGATTATGCACATCATCCTACTGAAGTAGAAACAGTACTTAATTCTGCAAGACAAAAGTATCCTGATAAAGAAATAGTCGCAGTACTTATTCCTTATACTATATCTAGAACTGGAGCATTTTATAAGGAATTTGCTAATATATTAAAACTCGCTGATAAGGCTTATATTACTGATATAGAACCTGCTAGAGAAAATCCAAAAGATTTCCCTGGTGTAACATCTGATTTAATAATTAATTTAGATAATAATTTTGAACATATTGGAGCTAGTGATATAAATAAATTATATAAACATAAAAATGCAGTAATTGCTTTTATGGGGTGTAAAGATCCATCGTTTTTAATAGAACCATATAAGGAGGGATTAAATGAATATTGATACTCTTGTAGTAGGACCACTTGATACTAATTGTTATTTACTTTATAAAGATGATAAATGTTTAATAATAGATCCAGGTGATGATGAAAATTTTATTATTTCTAGAATAAAAGAAAAGAATTTAAAAGTACTTGCTATTTTAATAACTCATAATCATGAAGATCATACTAAATACTCTAAAAGTTTAAGTATTATTTATAATGTTCCAATATATGATCATAATAACTTATTTGAAGGGCCTTTTACTATAGATAATTTTAACTTTGATGTTATATATACTCCTGGACATACAATGGATTCATTAACATTTTATTTTAAAGAATTATCTATTATGTTTACTGGAGACTTTATCTTTTTTGAAGGAGTAGGTAGAACTGATTTAGGAGGTTCATATTCTGATCTTTTAGAATCAATTAAGAAAATTAAAACATATCCTGATGATATAACTATTTATCCAGGACATGGAAAGTCTTCAACTATATTACATGAAAAGAAATATAATAAGTATTTTGATATATAAATTTTTATTTAATTCTTTCAAAATTTTTCTTATCTCTTCATTATGGTTATTTAAATTTGAAGTCCCAAATTGGAACTTCAAGTTTTCGTATTCTTCCTTTGTAAGCTGAAAATAAAAATCCTCAGGAAATCTTTCAATATTTCTATTAACAACTTTATTTATATCTTTGGTCCCATTTGCACATTCATAAAGTCTAGCTAAATTTGAATCTAACATAACTTGTTTACCGCGAACTTCATAAATTAAATTTTTTGCTTTTTCTAGAGTGTTTTCTTTTATAATCATATCATTTATAATTATTCACCTACCATTATAAGAAATTTTAATTATATATGTAGTAACATATTTATATTAAAAACTCTATAAATTTTATTTCTTTTTATGAAAAAAGACTCAATCTTATAAAAAGTAATTAAGTCGTTTTTTATGTAAATCATAGATATTTTTTAATTTGAAAAAACTAGTTACCTAGTTTCTTTTTTTATAAGTTTTGCATGTAATACAACTCTTATACCATCACTAGTATAACAAGATGATAGGGTAAGAATTTTATCATTTTTATTTACACTTGTTTTATAATCAAAAACACTTCTTTTTTTCATATCATTAAGCCATGTTTCATATTCAGAGTCACTACTAAAACTAGTTTTTATATAATAATCTTCTGCTTCAATTGTATAGGTAGAGAATACTTGCCATAAAGTATTTTCATTCTTATTAGAATATTTAACTATATAATTATCATTATCTGTATACCAAGAATTTTTTACAACATTTCTAAGTGTACCAAATAAACTCATATTTTTTCTACTATGACCATATATAACAGTATTTCTATCTGATAAGTCTTTATTATTTCTATAATCCATAAATATCCATCCAGCATCAGAATATTCTTCATCAAAAGATACACTTAAATAATAACTATTATTTTTACCTTGAAGTACTGGATAATTAATATTGGTATTATTAACAAATATCCATCCAACAGTATTTTTATTCTTTTCTTCTAACTCTTTAAAATCAACACTCATAAGGGGTATTTTTATATAATCCCAGTATGGATCAAATTCATCTTCTGGTTCATTTACTATTTCTGTATTTTCATTATCTATAACTTCAGTTATTTCTATATTAGATAATTCTTCTTCTATATCGGTTGTATTTTTGTTATCTTTTATCCAATTAATTATTTTGAATATAGAAAATATAAGTATTAAACTTATTAATAATATTAAAATACAAGTAAATATTTTAGTAAGTTTTTTTATTCTTTTTAATTTATTTTTTTTATCTTTCATATTTATACTATTTTCTTACTTTCTTTTTTGGTTTTAGAACAGTTTCTTCTTCAAAATTATTGTTTATATATTCTAATAATTTGTTATTTAGTATTTCTTCATTTTCTAATAATTTTTTATATTCATTATAAATTTCAATACTTATTTTCATATAGTTAATTTTTTCTTCTAGTTCATTTATTAAATTTATTAAGTTTATATGATATAAAGAACTACATAATTCATCTTTATAACTTATGCTTTTACTTAGTGACATAATATTATCATTAAGATTATTTAATATAATTCCATTTATATATATTTTTTCTTTATCTTTATTATTTATAACAATTTCATCATTTTTAAAGTTTAAGATATATTTATCTTTTTCAATTTTAATTTCTAAAAGTAATTTATCTTTATTAAATAGATAAAGTTTATTATTATTTATTTTTAATTTTAAATTATTTTCATTTATATATATATCTTCGTTTAATATATTATTTAATTTATCTAAAGTTGTTTTTCTTATTATTGTATACTTTGAATTTCCATTTGGTTCATATTTAGTAATAATGTAGTTATAGTTTTCATTATCAAATGATGTTTTTATTGTTTTTATTTCTTTATTATTTTCAAAAATTATTGTTTTTTTTAATTCATTACCATCATTAGTTACTATAGTAATATTATTGTTATCAATTGTAAAACAGAATCCTCCTTTTTCTAATTTATTTAATTTTTCTTCTAGAATATTACTGTTATTCATAAATTCACCTCTAGTATTATATTAACATATTTAGATAAAAAGTGTCTATATTTTATGAAAAAAAGCTTGTAGTTTGGTTAACTTTATGTAGTAAATTATTTTTATGATAAAAATGGATAAAACTTTTTAAGTTTATCTTGAAATATGAAAAATTTTATTATATAATTTAAATGATATAGTAGGTTTAAAATAGAAAAGGGTGTTATTATGAAAATAAAGAGTAGAGTTAAAAGCTTTTTTAAAAATAAAAGAAATAAGAAAATATTTATAATAACTACAACTGCAATTATAGCTTTATTAGTTATTACAGGGACTACTTTTGCTTACATTAATTTTACTTTGACTAGTGAAAAAGAAAATTTGATAAAAACTGGGTGTTTAAAAATTAATATTACAGATAAAAATAATATTCAATTAAGTAGTTCATTACCTATGCTTGATGAAAAAGGGTTAGAACTTGTACCATATACTTATACTTTAACTAATTCTTGTACTGTAGATGCTTATTATGAAGCTAATTTGGGTATTTTAAATACTTCAAATAGTGATAATATATCTAAGGTTAAAGTTTCTTTAGCGGGTGATACTTATTTATATCCTACAATAATTGAGGCTTTACCTTATGGAACTTTACTTGAAGATGATAATACAATTTCTAGTCTTTATTTAATTGATAGTGGTTATTTAAGTGCAGGTGAGAGTAAATCGTTTGATCTTAGAATGTGGCTTACTAGTGATGCTACTGATGTTGTAGGAGCACTAGATGCAAAAGTTATTGTTAATGCTATTGCAAAGAGTGGACCTAGTTTTGATTCTTATACTTCTGGATATAAAGCTATTGCTAATACGGATATGATAGAGGTTACAAACACAAATCCTAACTTTGGTTACACATCACCATACACTGATTCAAATAATAAGTATTCTCAAACTAGCGGTGTTTTTAAAGTTAAAGAAAGTGATAATGATGTTTATTATTTTAGGGGTAATGTTTTAAGTAATTATGTTGAATTTGCTAATTTAACTTGGAGAATTATTAAGGTAAATAGTGATGGTAGTATTAAGTTAATACTTGATGATAAATTAACTGATAATGTTGTTTATAATTCTTCTAGTGGTAGTGCAACAAGTTTAAGTTATTCATCTAGTAATATAAAAACTAAATTAGATAGTTGGTATGATACTAATTTAAAATCTTATGAAAATTATATAGTAAATACTTCGTTTTGCAATGATATGACTAATTCTAATAATTATTATGGTGGGTATTTAAGAAATATATCATCTCATAGTCCTGGTGGTGTATGTACTAGTCCAATTAGTTTAAAAATTGGTACTATAACTGTTGATGAACTTGCATATATTGGTTTTACTTCTGAAAGTAGTAATTCTGATAATTATTTATCTTCTAGTTATAATATATGGACAATGTCTCCGGGATATTTTAGTTCTAATGCTTATATGATTAGTTTAGATTCTAATAAAATTAGTACTGTTTTGACTACTGAAAGTAGATATATAAGACCAGTTATTACATTAACAAGTGAAGCAATACTTACTGGGAATGGTACTAGTACAAATAAATTTCATGTTATTGGACTTTATGGAACCGATATTTTAACTTATTCTGATACAGTTATACCCGTTATTAATTATGCGAGAGTGAATGTGCGTGGTAATATAGAAATTTCTGCGACTGATGGTGCATTTGGTACTGGTATTGGTGGTTATTATATTTCTAAATCAAATAGTGTTCCATCATTATCTGATACTTCATGGATAAATGTTAATTCTGAAAAATATATAACTAGTTCTATATATGAAAATGGTACATATTATATTTGGGTTAAGGATGAGGCTGGTAATATAAGTGCTGTGACAACTCTTGAGGTTAGTAATGATTCTAAAAGTATTAGTCCTAGTTTAACTTCTAATTTGGTACCTGTTTATTATGATGAAACTTCTAATGTATGGAGAAAAGCTGATAGTTCTAATAATTCTACTAATCATGAATGGTATGATTATGCAAATAAAAAGTGGGCTAATGCAGTAACATTATATGAAAGTGGTTATGTTGATGAATCTTTAAATGATAGACAAATAACTGTATATGGTGCAACTTCATCTAATGATGGACTTGTATTTGATGGGACAGATGATAGTGTAAGTGTTTATGAGGATTTTGGAGTAACACTTCCTGCGACTTATTCTGTAACTTTTAAAACAACTGATTTTTCTACTAAACAAATTGTTTTCGGAGATTATTCTACTAAAATTGCATTAGGGTTTACTGGAAGTGGATATTTGGTAACTACTATTGATAATAGTAGAGCAGTATATTCTACTTCGGGATTATCAAATGATACATGGTATACAATGACAGTTGTTGCTAATTCTTCAACTAACGTTGAGTTATATATTAATGGGGTAAAACAAACAGAAACATCTTCAAGTGATTATTGGTTGTGGAATGATTCTTCATATATAGGTGCAGGTAATTCAAATTCATCTTATTTTTCTGGAACTATAAAGAATTTTATGACTTGGAATAGAAAATTAACAAAATCAGAAGTTTCTAATTTATATAATAATTCAGAATATAAAAGTGTATCAAAAGATAAACTTACTACTTATTTTGATTTTACAAATTTAAAATCTAGATCATATTATACTAATTCTAGTGCTGGAACAATTATTCCTATGTCTATGATTAATTCTATGTGGGTATGGATTCCAAGATTTAGTGCAACTTCAAATGGAAGTTATAATGGCGGTAGTGTAACTAGCCCTGGAGCTTTTAATATTAGTTTTGTTTCTATTAATGAAAAAGCTCATGATGCATTTACATTAGGTAGTACTGAATTAAGTGGTTTTTGGGTATCTAAATTTGAACCATCAAGTGATACTGTTTGTGTTCCTTCTAATAATTCTATTGGAACAGGTTGTGATTTAACTACGATTAGTCCTCTTGTTAAACCAAATCTTATTAGTTTAAGAGGAGCAAGAGTAAATACTTTATATGTAATTGGTTCTAATATGAAAAAAAGTGGTAATATTTATGGATTATCTAGTTCTATAAATACACATATGATTAAAAATAATGAATGGGGTGCTATTGCATATTTAACATTAAGTTTATATGGAAGATGTTCATCGAGTACTAGTTGTACTGATATTTCAATAAATAATTGTTCTACATATAAAACAGGTATTGCTGGAGATACAATAGATGCTTCATCATCTAGTACAACATGTACAGATTCTAATAATAAATATAATAGTGAGAAAGGTGTTTTAGCATCAAGTACTGGTAATATATATGGTATTTATGATTTAGTTGGTGGATCTAATGAAGCAGTTATGGGAAATTATTCTTCACAAATATCTAATTCTGGTTTTTCAAGTTTTCCTTATTCTACATATGTTAATGTTTATTCTACTAGTTCTGATTATACTTTAAGCGGTCTTCAACATGCTTTAGCAGAAACTTCAGGATGGTTTAATAATACAACTTATTTTCCATCTTCATCAAATACATGGATTGCTAGAAGTGGAACATATAGTCTTGGTAGTGCTTCAGGTTTGTTTTATACTTCAAGTGCTTATACAGGTAATGCTGATATAGGTACTTCAACTAGATATATATTAGTTGCTAATTAGATAGGTTCTCCTATCTTTTTTATTTCAGTAGTGGTAAAATATATAAAGAAAAGGTGAGATTATGAATAAAATATTACTTATAAATAAAGAAAAAAATTATACTTCTCGTGATGTAGTAAACATAATATCCAAAAAATTTAATACTAAAAAAGTTGGACACTTTGGAACACTTGACCCTTTAGCAACTGGTCTTTTAGTAATAGGAATAGGTTCATTTACAAAACTAGGTAATCTTTTTGATGATGATACTAAAGAATATATATGTGAAGTGTTAATAGGAAAGAGTACTACTACATATGATATAACAGGTGAAATTTTAAAAGAAACAAGTACTTATAATTTAACAGAAGACTTATTAATAAAAACTCTAAAATCATTTGGGAAAGAATATATACAAGAAGTACCAATATATTCAGCAGTTAAAGTAAATGGTAAAAAACTATATGAATATGCTAGAAATAATGAAAAAGTAGAATTACCTAGTAAAAAAGTAACTATATTTAATACCTATTTAATACAGTTAAAAGATAATTATTTTAGTTTCTCTTGTAAAGTAAGCAAAGGAACATATATAAGAAGTTTAATTAATGATATATCTAAAAAACTTAATATTCCTATGTGTATGTCTAATTTACAAAGAATAAGTCAAGATAAATTTTTATTAAAAGATGCATATACACTAGAAGATATAGAAAATAATAATTATAAATTACTGGATATTGAAGATATATTTGATATAGAAAAAATAGAAATACCTAAAGATATAGAAAAAAAAGTATTAAATGGTTCTTTGATAGATAATATTTATAATAAAGATAAAGTTATATTTACTAAAAATAATAATAATTATGTATTATATACTACATATGAAAAAGATAAAAATAAATTAAAACCATTTCTATTTTTTTAATTTTTCAAGTAGTTTCAAAGTGCAATTAATTTAATTCAAAGCGCAAAATTTGCACTTTGAAATTGTATATTTTTTAAAAAGATGATATAATATTAGTATTAGGAGGCTTTGTTATGAGTAATAAAAATTGGGATTTAGAATTATTTGAATATATAAAAGTAGGAGAACCAGAGAAGAAAGAAAAAGCTAAAGTTTGGGAAACTGCGATTGGATTGCAAGATGTTGATGGATTAAAACCTTCTAAATATCTAATAGATACTGCTAAAGAACATATCGAAGGAAATATTGATATAAAAGAAGTAGAAAATAGAATAAATAGTTATTATAAAGTTTTAGGTAAAAGAAAAATAAAAGAAAAAGAAAACACTGAAGAAGCAGACAAAGTTGCAGTAAAAATCGCAGAAATATTAAGTAATAAATCATTTAATTTTAATCCTACTGAGTTACTAAATATACATCAAAAATTATTTTCTGGTGTATATAAACATGCTGGGAAAATAAGAAATTATAATATTGAAAAAGAAGAATGGATATTAAATGGTGATACAGTTATATATACTTCATATGAAACTATTATGAATTCGTTACAATATGATTTTGAACAAGAAAAAAACTTTTCATATAAAGATTTATCATTAGATAAAGCAATTAAACATTTGTGTCAGTTTACCTCAAATATTTGGCAAGTACACCCATTTTGTGAAGGAAACACAAGAACCACTGCGGTATTTATTATTAAGTATTTAAGAACATTTGGGTTTGATATTAATGACGATGTATTTGCTAAGCATTCATGGTATTTTAGAAATTCACTAGTAAGGGCAAATTACAAAAAGTTTGATAGTAATATTTTTGAAGATATTTCATTTTTAGAAAAATTCTTTTATAATTTATTAACTAATGCTAATTATGAATTAAAAAATAGATATACACATATCGATTATAACCAAAATGCAAGTGGGGCTGATTCAAAGAACAATAACTATACTTTAGAAGAGCAAGCCATTATAAATATTATCAGAAGTAATCCAATGGTAAAACAAGAAGAAATAGCAGTTATAATCAACAAATCATTAAGAACAGTTAAAACAAGAATGAATGAAATGAGTAAAAAGGGAATTATTACTAGAAAAAATGGAAAGAGAAATGGAGAATGGGTAATTTTATTATAGTAAAAATAAAACTAGACAAGAACTATTTCTATTTTATAACTTTCCTATGAAAAAATGCAATCGCATACCAATATTCGTATGAAAAAGTCGCAACAACATATAAATATTCGTATGAAAAATTTGCAGGCAAGTAGTAAATATTTAAAAAATGTTATATAATATGTATGTAAAAATTAAATAAAAAGGAGATCTTATGGAATTTAATAATTTAACTGAGTTAAAAAATAGATTAATGCCTGCTTTAAGAATAAAAAAAGAAGAAATAAATAATAAAAATATAACTGAAGAAGATATTTGGAACTATTTAAAAGATACAAAATGGAAGAAAAGTAATGATTTATCACTATCAGATATGGTTAATGATATATTAAAACTTGATAATATATTTTAAGAAGGTGTAAAAAAATGGAAAATATAGAAAGTAATTATGAAAAATTAATCGAAGTAATAAATACATATTTAAAAGAAGATGAAGTAGAAATAGTAAAAAAGGCATATGACTATGCTTTAAAAAAACATACAGGACAATTCCGTAAAACAGGAGAAGATTATATTAATCACCCAGTAATGGTTGCAACTATTTTAACTACTATACACGCAGATTATGAAACTCTAGCATCATCATTACTTCATGATGTTTTAGAAGACACTAATACCTCTAAAGAAGAATTAGAAAATGAATTTAGTGCTACTATTGCTAACTTAGTAGATGGTGTAACCAAAATCAATAGTATTAATGTATCAACAGAAAATGAATATCTAACTAATTATTATAAAAAAATAATAGTAGGTATGTGTGAAGATGTAAGAGTAATAATTATAAAACTAGCAGATAGACTTCATAATATGAGAACTTTATATGCATTACCAATAGAAAAACAAAAAGAAAAAGCAAAAGAAACATTAGAAATTCTAGCACCAATTGCACATCGTCTTGGTATGCATAAAATAAAAAGTGAACTTGAAGACTTATGTTTAAAATACTTAAAACCAGAAGTTTATTATGATATAGTAGAACGTTTAAATAACACAAAAATAGAAAGAGAAAAATGCGTAGAAAAAATGATGGATGAAGTAAGTTCGCTTCTAATGCAAAATAATATAAAACATGAAATAAAAGGACGTGCTAAAAGTATATATAGTATTTATAAAAAATTAGATAAAGGTAAAAGTTTTTCAGATATCTATGATCTTCTAGCAATGCGTATTCTAGTAGATGAAGAACAAGAATGTTATCAAGTTCTAGGACTTATTCACTCAAAATATAGACCATTATCTAAAAGATTTAAAGATTATATAGCAATGCCTAAGACAAATTTATATCAAACACTTCATACAACAGTTTTTGGTTATGATGGATATTTATTTGAAATACAAATTAGAACATATCAGATGAATGAAATTGCTGAAAATGGTATTGCTTCTCACTGGGCTTATAAAGAAAACAAGAATGCTGCAGTAGAAATGCAAAACGTAACAGAACAAAAACTACAGTTTTATAAATCAATTATAGAATTAAATGAAAAAGAACTTGGCGCAGAAGACTTTGTAAATAAAGTAAAAGATGAAGTATTAAATAATAACATTTATGTTTATACTCCAAAAGGAGATGTATTTGAACTACCTAATGGATCAACTCCAATAGATTTTGCTTATAAAATCCACTCTCAAGTCGGAGATAAAATGACTGGTGCAATAGTAAATGATGTAATGGTACCACTTTCATATGAATTAAAAAACACTGATATAGTAAAAATAATAACTAATAAAAACTCTAATGGCCCATCTCGTGAATGGTTAAATATTGCAAAAACTACACAAGCTAAAAATAAAATAAAATCTTTCTTTAATAAAACAACAAAAGAAGATTATATAGAATCAGGCAAAGATTTACTTGAAAAAGAACTACGTAAGAAAAAAATATCTTCTAATGAATTTTTTAAAACAGAAAACATAGAAAAAGTATTAAAAGAATTTAAAGTAGATACCCTAGAAGACTTATACTTAAATATAGGTAATAACAAATTCTCTGCTAAAAGCATAGTAAAACAAGAAAACGAAGAATTACTAGAACAAACAAAAGAAATAAAAGTAGAATCTTTAATAGATAAAAGTACAAATGATATAATCGTGGGGGATACTGATAATATAAAAACCCATATAGCTAACTGTTGTTTTCCAGTACCAGGAGATGATATAGTAGGTTATATAACTAAAACAAATGGAATAAGTATTCATAGAACTACTTGTCAAAACATAGATAATTTAGATGAAAGAATGATAAGTGCTATTTGGAATAAAAAAACAAATAATAAATATTATTCAGAACTTATTATCTATACTAGTACTAAAGATAATATAATGATTGATTTAATAAGTGCAGTAAATAATTTACCTATTGTTATAGAAAATATAAATACAATTAGTAAAATAGAAAATAATGTATACTCAGTTCTATTACAAGTAAATAACTTAGATAATTTAAACTTATATATAAGAAAATTACAAAAAGTTAAAAACATAACAAACGTAGAAAGGATAGTAAAATGAAAGTAGTAGTACAAAGAGTATTAAATTCTAATGTAAAAGTAAATAATGAAATAGTAGGAAGTATTAATAAAGGTTTAATGTTACTAGTAGGATTTACAAATGGTGATAACATAGATACTATTAATTATATGGTAAATAAAATATTAAACTTAAGAATATTTGATGATGAAAATGGTGTAATGAATTTATCAGTAAAAGATGTAAATGGAGAAATATTATCAGTATCACAATTTACTTTATATGGAGATGCTAGAAAAGGAAATAGACCTAGTTATATAAATGCCCTAAAAGGAGAAGAAGCAACTAAATTATATGATATATTTAATGAAACCCTAAAACAAAGTAATTTAAAAGTAGAAACAGGTATCTTTGGAGAAGATATGCAAGTATCTTTAATAAATGATGGACCTATTACTATAATAATAGAAAAATAAGTAGAAAATAAAAAGCTACTTATTTTTTGTTGTTATATATAAAAAATGATGATAAAATAAAATTAGAAAGAGGAACTAATTTTAAATACTTTATTTATAATTTATCTAGAGAGGTTTTATATTAATGAAAAATTTTCAATCAAATAATATAGAAGAAATAGCTAATATCCTTACGAATTTATCTAATGATATAATAATAAGTGGACATAAGAATGCAGACTTTGATTCTATGTGTTCTTCATTAGCCTTAGCATATAGTTTAAAAAAGCTAAATAAAAACGTAACAGTTTATATTGAATCTGAAAGTATAAAAAAAATTGATTATTTTAAATTAAATGATTTATTATGCAATCAGTTTAAATCGAATAATTATACATTCATTGCCCTTGATATTAATAGAATTTCTAGATTACCAAGCAATATTGAAGGGTATTATCACGGAGCAAATTATAAAATTAATATTGATCATCATAATGGTAATACTACAAATGCTGATTATGTTTTAAGCGATAGCGCTATTGGTTCAACTTGTGAAATAATATATAATATTATAAATAAAATGAACATTAAGTTTGATAAAAAGTTTTCAGAGTTGATTTTTACCGGAATAGTAAGTGATACTAATTTGTTTTCAAGTAATGTATCTAGTAATACATTTTTAATAGTTAGTGAGCTTTTAAAAAATAATATTGATAGTGAATTTTTAATAAAAAAATTTTATTTAGAAAAAACAAAAGACGAGATGGATATTATTATGTATATTAATAATAATTTAGAAAATTTAGGTTTTCATTTAGTTGTCTTAGATATGAAAAATGAATTATTTAAAAAAGTTTCATATTCTGATATTTCAAAAAATTGTATTCCATTTATTTTAAACAGAAATGATATTGATATATTAATGGTAATTATGGATTATGGAAATAAAAAGAAAGGTGAAATTCGTAGTAAGAATGATTTTGATGTTAGCAAACTTGCAGAATTATTAACTGGTGGTGGGCATACACATGCTGCTGGTTTTTCTAATAAAAAAACAATTAAAAATATTGTAGAAATAACACAAAAATATTTAAGTGGTGAGAATAATGAAAAATGAATATATAAGGAGGAATTTATGTTAAAAAAATACTGTAAACTTAATATTAATAATTATTATAAAATGGATTA
>CAYSEZ010000021.1:0-15020 GCA_964430375.1 uncultured Mycoplasma sp.
AATTTTTATCTAAATTAAATAAACTAATTTTATTTTAGTAAAAATAACATAAAAACTTTGCATTTATTTTGAAATGTTATATAATTATACTAGTGGAGGAAATATGAAGAAAAGAAAAGTAAGAAATTTTATAATGGCTATATTAGATGTTTTAATAGTTTTAATTGTTGTTTATTTTATAATTGGTTATATTAATTTTTATAATTTAAGTAACGATAAGGAGCCTTTTTTTGTAGTAAAAGAAGATAATTATACTACTACAAGTGGTGATAAAATATATACTTATGATAATATTATTTATAAAATTGTAAAACAAGAGAAACCTGGAGAAAGTATTTCTTATAGCTTAAAATTATGGTTTATGGACGATATTAATGATTAACACTAAATAGTGTTTTTCTTTTCAAAAAATATTTAAATTTTATATAAATTGTTTTATAATAATAATGTGATAAATATGGATAAAGTAGTAGATATAATAAATGTTTTAATAACATATATGAGTAATTTAGGATTAGTTGGAAGTTTTTTTATAATTGTTTTAGAATCAATTATTCCAGTTATCCCACTTACTGTTTTTGTAGGACTTAATGTTGCAGTATATGGGATGCTTATTGGATATATAGTAAGTTATGCTGGAACTATATGTGGATGTATGCTTTCTTTTATACTGTTTAGATTTGTATTTAGGAACCTTTTTTATAAAATATTTAAAGGTAAAACAAAAGAAAAAATAGAAAAACTAATGACTAGAATATCTAATATAGATTATAACGTTTTAGTAGTAATAATTGCTATGCCATTTACACCAGCTTTTGCAATTAATATAGCTGCGGGATTATCAAATATAAAAGCATCAAAATATTTATTTTCTATTTTAATAGGTAAACTTGCATCTGTATATGTTTGGTGTTTTATTGGAGATAACTTTTTAGATTGTTTAGAAAATCCTATATTAATTATAAAACTTATAATTATATTGTTTGTATGTTATATATTAAGTAAAATAGTAGAAAAAATATTTAATGTGGAGGAGTAATATGGAATATATAATAATTGGATTACTTGTACTTATAGTAATACTTGTAATGATATCAATATTTAAAGATAATAAAAATAATAAGTTAGATAGTTTAGAACTTAGTATAACACGTGATATATCATCACTGAAGGAATCACTTAGTAAAGATTTTGAAAAACTTAATGAAAAACAAGAAACTAGGTTATTATTAATGGATGAAAAAGTAAATGAAAAACTAGATCAGAATTTTGAAAGAACTAATAAAACATTTACTAATTTATTAGAAAGATTAACTAAAATAGATGAAGCACAAAAGAAGATAGATAATTTATCTAATGATATAATATCTCTTCAAACAATATTAACAGATAAAAAAACACGTGGTATTTTTGGAGAGGTTAATCTAGAATATATTTTATCTAGTGTTTTTGGAGATAATAATAAAAAAATATATGAAATGCAACATAAAATGTCTAATGGTTATATCGCAGATTCTATTTTATATGCACCAGAGCCACTTGGTACTATTGCAATAGATTCAAAATTTCCACTAGAACATTATCGTTTAATGGTTGATAAAAATATAAGTAAACTAGATAGAGAAAAATATGAAAAATTATTTAAAATTGATGTGAAAAAACATATAGATGCAATAAGTGAAAAATATATCATACCTGGAGAAACTACTGATAGTGCAATTATGTTTTTGCCTGCTGAGGCAATTTTTGCAGAACTTAATGCATATCATTTAGATATAATTGATTATGCTTATAAAAAGAAAGTATGGATAGTAAGTCCTACTACGTTAATATCTACTTTAACTGTAATAGAAATGGTAATTAAAAATATAGAAAGAGATAAATATACTTCTGTTATTCATGAAGAGTTAAATAAATTAGGAATAGAATTTAATCGTTATAAAGATAGATGGGATAAATTATCTAGAAGTATAGAAACAGTAAGTCGTGATGTAAATGATATACATACTACTACAGAGAAAATTACTAAAAGATTTAATAGTATTTCTAAAGTAGAATTAGATAATACTGATAATAATGATGTATTAGAATAAAATAAGTAAATAGAGGGTAATATACTTTCTATTTTGTTTTGTTTTAATAGTAATTTTTAGATATAGTAAAAGTTGTATTTACTTTGAGAATTAATATATTTTAATAAATTTAAAAAAAATATTTTACTTTGTATTTGTTTCTGCTATAATAAAGTAGAAAGGAGTTTGCATATGGCTAAAATTATAAAAATCAAAGATGACGTTGTTTCTATTGGTACTGATTCAGGAGGAATAAAAGAAGTAAGAATAGCAGATATTAATTTTGATCCATCTATAGGGGATGAAGTAGAAGTGTTTGAATCTGAAAACAATTTAATTGTTACAAAAAAAGAAGAATCAAAAGAAAATAATTCAGTTTCAGGAATAAACATTAATGTAAGTAATAATCAAAATAGTGTAGAGCCTACTTATTCTACTGGTGATACTAAGGCAGTAAATAAAGTTACATATTGTTTATTAGCAATTTTTCTAGGTGGAATTGGAGTTCATAAGTTTTATGCAGGAAAAACAGGGGCTGGAATTTTATATTTGTTATTCTGTTGGACATGTGTTCCTAGTTTTATTGCTTTTATTGAATTTATAGTTGCATTATGTAAAAAAGCTGATACTAACGGAAATATATTAGTTTAATATTATTTTGTACATCTCAATAATAAATATTATTTTGAGATGTATTTTTATGGAATATGATATATGTTAATTTTATTTAATTATTGATAAAATGAACATAAGTAAGCATATGAAAATTGTAATTAAAAAGAAGATTTTATGTGAATCTTCTTTTAGTTAGTTTTATTTCTTACTTTTGGTTTATCTATATTATATGTTGTTCCTATTCCATATAGTTTTTCTAAATTAATTATCATTTCTATATATATATTAATTGCATCATCTATTTTTCCTTCTTTTACTTTGTTATAAGCAGGTTTAATAGCGGTTTCTAATGCAATTTTTGCTACTTGTTTACTGTTCTCAGAATTATATAAGCAAGAACTTATTAGTGGACCTGTTATATCATAAATTTCAAGTAATTTAGAATATTCTTCATCTTGTTCCATGTAAGTACATACGTTATCAAATGTATTAAAATATTCTTCTTTTTCTTTGGTGTTTAAAATATCACATATAGTAGATGTAACATAACGTCTTGGAATAGCATGACGACATGCTCTACTATCAGGTTTATAATATTTTCTAAAGTAACTACAATAATACTGTGATCTATCATATCTAGAACTATCTTTTAAATCCATAAGTGCACAATCATAACAATTAAATACCATAAATAACCTCCTTGATTGGTTATATATTATATAATAAAAAAATTTTTTTGTCAAATTGCATAAAATAGTTGAAAAATCTGAAAAAATAGCATATAATAAAAATACGTTTAAAGAAAAACGCACTTGGAGTGGTACTCAAGAGGCTGAAGAGGCGCCCCTGCTAAGGGTGTAGATCGGGTAACTGGTGCGAGGGTTCAAATCCCTCCCGCTCCGCCATATAAGAAAGATAACCTCGAAAGAGGTTTTTTTGATAAAGGGAGAGTATATGACAGAGACTATAATTAATAGTATTTTAAATTTATTTAATTTTTTAACTGATGTAAAGTTTGGTAAAGAAATATTAGTTTTTATTATTTCGCTTCTTCCAGTACTTGAACTCCGTGGAGGATTACTTGCAGCATCTCTTCTTGGATTAAAAGCTATACCTAGTTATATTATTTCAATTATTGGTAATGTTTTACCTATACCATTTATACTTTTACTTATTAATAAAATAATAGATAGATGTAAGAACAGTAAACATAAAAAACTTAATAAGTTTGCAAATTATTTAACTAATAAAGTGGATAAAAATAAAGAAAGTATTGAAAAATATAGTTTCTGGGGATTGGTTATTTTTGTTGGGATTCCTCTTCCTGGGACAGGTGCTTGGACTGGTTCTTTAATCGCTGGTGTTTTAAATATGGATAGGAAGAAATCTTTTTTAGCAATTTTACTTGGAGTATTTATGGCTAGTATTATTATGATGATTATATCTTTTGGGCTTTTAAAACAGATAATATAATGATTTTTTACTTTAGTTATCTTGTTTTTTTTGATATAATATTGTTGTGATATTATGAAAAAGAAAATTTATATAATTAGTATTATTTGTTTTATATGTGATTTAATAAGTAAATTATTAATGTTAAAATTAGATAAAACTATTACTGTTATACCTAAGTTTTTTTATCTTGTTTTAGTTAAAAATACTGGGGCAGCTTTTTCAAGTTTTGAAGGTTTTACTTTATTTTTTATAGTTATTGCTATAGTTGTACTTTTTTATATTATTAAGTATATAAATAAAAATAAATTATCATTACTTGAAGAAATATCATATTCCTTATTAATCGGGGGTATTCTTGGTAATTTATTTGATAGAATTGTTTATAATGAAGTAATTGATTTTTTAAGTTTTAATTTTTTTGGATATAGTTTTCCGGTTTTTAATTTAGCAGATGTTTTTATTTGTAGTGGTGCATTTTTAATGTTTATATATATAATAAGGGAGGGTAAACATGAAGTTAGTAGTAGAAATAAGTAATGAAAGATTAGATAAGTTTTTAACTTGTAATACTTCTTTTTCTAGAAGTAAAGTGCAAAAACTTATTAAAGAATCTAAAATTTTAGTAAATGGAAATGTTGTAAGTTCTAGTTATATGGTAAAAATAGATGATGTAGTAGAAATATTAGAAGTTACTAATGAAGAAATATTATTAGAACCTGAAGAAATGGATATTGATATAGTATATGAAGATGAATATTTAGCAATTATAAATAAAAAAAGTGGTGTTGTAGTGCATCCTGCAGTTGGTAATTATAATCATACTTTAGTTAATGGTTTACTTTATCATTTTAATAGTGTTAGTAATAAAGATTCGATAAGACCTGGTATAGTTCATAGACTTGATAAAGATACAAGTGGACTTATGGTTGTAGCTAAAAATGATTTAGTACATGAAAAACTTTCTCTTATGATAAAGAATAAAGAAGTAGAAAGACGTTATCTTGCTTTAGTATGGGGCGTTGTAATGCATGATAAAGGCACGATTGATGCTCCGATAGGTAGAGATATAAATAATAGACAAAAGTATAGTGTAACTAATATTAATAGTAAGGATTCTATAACTCATTTTAAGGTTATTCAAAGATTTAGTGATGCTACTTTAATTGAATGCAAACTAGAAACTGGTAGAACTCATCAAATAAGGGTACATATGGATTATATAAAACATCCTATTGTAAATGATCCTTTATATGGTAATAGAAAGATATTTAATGATTTTGGGCAAATGCTTCATTCTAAAAGTATAAAATTTATTCATCCAGTAACTGGTAAAGAATTATTTTATGAAGTAGATGCTCCGAAAGAGTTTTATGAAATACTTGATAATTTTAAGTGATTTTATTTGTAAACTTACTAATTTAGTATTATAATAGTAAGTATTAAAGAGGATGGTGATATTATGGAATTTAATTCTTCAGAAAAAGATGAAATAGTAATGAAATTATTACATTATTTTATGATAGATAGAAATTATAATCCTGTTATTTTACATGGTGTAAAAAATGAAATATGGCTAGAAAATATGAATGAAGATTATAAACTTATAAGAATAGTTTCTGGTTATATTCATAATAATGAACAACTTGATTTTGATTTATTTAAGACTAAGAAAATAGCAAAAGATATAAAAAGAAAAACATATAATTATAGTATGAAAGTACTTTCTATATTTATGGATTTAGGAGATAATGTTAAACTACATGATGAAAAAAATGTTAATTGTATATACTTAAATGATGAATCTGATTTAAAAAAGTATGATTTTATATATGAATATTTTCCTGATATTAGTGATAAATTAGTATTTAATGAAAAGGGTGTTAGTTTATTTTTAAAGATTACTGATGATATAAATAAGAAGAATAAGGAGGATGAAAAGATGAGTGAAGAGATATTTAGTCCAAAAAAACCTATTGTTACTTATATACTTATTTGTATAAATGTAGTTATGTTTTTACTTCAAAAGTTTTTTAATTTAGATAGTTTTTTGATTAATACTTTTGCATTATATGGACCTTTTGTAAGAGAAGGTGAGTTTTATAGATTGATTACTTGTGCTTTTTTACATGCTGATATATTTCATATTTTGTTTAATATGTATGCACTTTATGTTCTTGGAAGTCAGGCTGAAAGTTTCTTTGGTAAGTTTAAGTTTAGTGTTATTTATTTATTTAGTACGGTTTGTGCTAGTATGTTATCAATATTATTAAATATAGATGGTGTAAGTATTGGAGCCTCTGGCGCCATATTTGGTATACTTGGTGCTTTACTTTATTTTGGATATAATTTTAGAGTATACCTTGGTAATACTTTAGTAAGACAGATTCTTCCTATTATAATTGTTAATTTATTATTTGGTTTTATGGTATCTTCAATAGATAATTTTGCTCATATTGGAGGTTTAATAGGTGGTTTTCTTATTACTATGGGACTTGGTATTAAATCTAAATCAAATGATAATAAAGTAAATGGATATATATTTAGTTTAATATATTTTATGTTTTTAATAGTTATGAATTTTATTGTTTTTGAATGATATTAATAATTAAATAAAAATAGACTTTAGTTGATGTTAACTTAGTTTGAAACATCATACTTTGTCTATTTTTTATTAATAAATTATTTGTTTTTTGATCTATTTCTTGTTTTTGTGATTGGTTTATTGTTTTCTTTATATGGAGTAGCATTATTTATTATCTCATCTATAATAATAAAATACTCTTCAGTCGGGGGAGTTCCGGTATTATTTAAAACATTAAACATATAATTTAATCTTTCATAACTTTGATAATCATATACTTCTAAATAATGTAAATAAACATGGGCTTTCTTTGTGAGAATTGCTCCGTTATCTTGGGTTGTTTTACCACCATGTTCTTTTTTTAAAATATGATGATATGTATAGTCGTTATTCTTAGTTTTTTCAATACCCATCCAGTCAATGCCATCTGGCTTAAATATATCAATTAATTTTTTTAATTTACCGTTCATATAATCACTACTTTCTTCTGTTAGGACCTATTAATTTTATATCATTAGTTAAATATTTTATTCTTTCAATAATTCTTTTTGCTTTAACAATGTCGGCTTTGCCATTTGTTAGAGATAAATGAGCTTCTAATTCTTCTAAAGATAAGTTAGAAGTAAAGAATGTTGATAAGTTTTCTTCCATTCTATATTGTAAAAGGCTACTAAGTATTTCGTCTCTAGCCCATGGAGTTAAATTTTCTGCTCCAATGTCATCAATTAATAAAATGGGGATTTTTTTTATATAATCATATTTTTCTTTGAAAGATAGATCTTCATCACTTTTATTAAATGAAGTTTTTAAGTCTCTTAAATATTCAGGAAAATATATAATCGATGATTTAACTCCTGATTTAGCAAGTTCATTAAAAAGCGCTGCAATTATATAGGTTTTGCCAGAGCCAAAGTTACCATATAAATACAGACCTTTATCCTTGTTGGTAAAATAATTTTTTTTAAAATAGCTAATATATTTTATTACTTCGCTTCTTGATTTATCATCAGTATATATATCTTTAAATGATGCGTTTTTTAAAGAGGAAGGAACTAAGAATAAATCTATATTTTTTTTGTATTCATTATCATTATCATATTTTTCTTTATATTTACATTTTTTATATCCAAATACTAAGTTGTTATTTTCTATAAAAGGAGTATATTTAAAACCTTTACAATTATTTTTACAATCATTTAAACTTTTACAATTAATACAGTTATCAAGTTCATCTTTACAATCATTTAAAAGAGAAGTATATTTACATAGAATATCATCACTTAAATTAATAGTGTCTCTTAATCTTTTAAATTTTTCATCTTTTAAATTTTTAATATATTCGTTTTTTAAATTGTTTTTATCAACTTTTACTACATCTTTTACTACAAACACAGTATCACCTCAAAAATATTGTATCAAAAAAATATAAAAATATCACTATAAAACAGTAATTTTTACAGAAAAAGATTTATCTAATATATCATATATAGAAGTATTACTATCTATCCAAAATTTAACTTCATATATATTTTCGTTACTTACTGTATCGTTAAACATAATACCATCATTATTTAAAGTATTACTTTCTATAAATATTTCATTATTTTTTAATACTTGATATCTAATGTTATTAAAAGATATATAATCATTTTCTAAATTGGAAAGTGCCACTATAGTTATATTTTTGTTATAAGTGTTATCATTTACTATTTTAAATTTATAAGAATCACCCATGGAACCAATTTCGTCACTAACAGGATAAGCATTATTCAAATTTATTCCGTCTGATAATTCAATAAAATGAGTACTAGATATATCATATAAATAATTTTTAGCATTTATATTATTTATATAAGCATTCTTCCATAATATAGTAGTGCAAATAAAGAAGATTGATACAATAATAATTCTAGTTATTCTAAATTTTAATTCTTTTTTCATAATACCCCCATAAATTGTTTATTATTTTATCATAAAATGATGAAAAAATCAATATATTAAGAAAGGATATATTAAGATATATTAAAATTATTGATATTATATAATAATAACTTTAAAATGTAATTGTTTGTTATAAAAAAATCATAAATTAGTGGATTTATTTATGATTTTTTCTATTTCTTTAGTGGCTTGTTCTATATTATCATTTATAACTATATAATCATATTTATCTTTAAATGATATTTCATATAAAGCTTTATCTAAACGTTCTTTAATTTTTTCTTTACTATCGGTATTTCTATTTTCTAATCTATTTTTTAATTCTTCGATGGAAGGAGGCATTATAAATATTAAAATAGCATCTTTTTCTTGCTCTTTTATTTGTAGAGCACCATCTACATCTATTTCTAGAATAACATCATAACCTTTGTTTAACATTTCTTTTACTTTAGTTTTTGGTGTTCCATAGAAGATATCTTTATAAACTTCTGTATATTCATAAAAGTTGTTATTTTCTATTTCTTTTAAAAATTTTTCTTTTGTTACGAAGTAGTAATCTATTTCGTTTTTTTCATTTATTCTTGGTTTTCTAGTAGTCATTGAAATTGAATACCAGATATTTTTATTATTTTTTATTATTCTTTCTCTTATTGTAGATTTTCCTGAACCAGATGGTCCTGATATAATTATTAAATTTCCTTTGTTCATGCTTTAAACTCCTTTTTTATTTATTTCTTATTTATTAATATTATCATAAGTTTTTAAAAGATACAATTATTTCTTTTTTTATTTTTATTTTTTTGTTATAATTTTGTATGAGGTGGTTAGATTGGAATATAATATTTATTGTGATGAAAGTTGTCATTTGCAATCAAATGATAGTAAATATATGCTTATTGGAGCAGTTTATTGTCCAAAGTCTAAAGTTAAAGAAGTTAATAAATATATAAAAGATTTAAAAAAAATATATGATTTTTCTTGTGGTATGGAATTAAAATGGAATAAAGTGTCAAAAAAAACAGAAAAGTTATATATGGATATTATTAATTATTTTTTTAATACTGATTATTTAAAATTTCGTGTGATAGTTATTGATAAAACAGTATTAAATCATGAAAAATATGAACAAACTGAAAATGATTTTTATCATAAAGCTTATTATGAGATGCTAAAGTATATTATATCTCCAGAAAATTCATATAATATATATCCTGATATAAAAGATACAAAATCTTATTATTCTCATCAAGTAATGTTAAAATTTTTACGATTAAAAATATCGGATTATAATGGAGAGACAATAAAAAAAGTACAACCTATAAAATCGTACGAATCTTCTGTTATACAGATAAATGATATATTAATTGGGGCGTTATCTTATTATTATAGAGGTTTAAACATTAATAAGACTAAATTGAATATAGTAAATCAAATAAGAAAATTATATGGTAATAGTTTTGATAGTACATCATTTTACAGTAATACTAAATTTAATATATTTATTTGGAGGTCAAAAGATGATAGCACCTGTAGCGACTAGATGTATTGAAGGACCTTTATCAAATGATATAACGGATGATGAATTGTATGATTATTTTATTAAAAATATATATTATGGAAATTTAAAAATAAATGGAATGCCAATAAAAGTTTTTACTACTCCTTTTGAGGATAATAGAATGCAAGGTTATTTTCATCTTACAACTAAAACGGTGAAAAAGTTTGGTATAAAAATAAGAATGAAAGAATCTAGAGCTTATTTTATAAATTATATTGTTCCTATGATAAATAATTATTTAAAATGTGATACTTGTGATAATATAAATTGTAATAAAATTAAAATATGGATTGCTCCCTATAATAATACTAAAAGGACTAAATTATTATATAGTGATGAAAATTATAGTTATATAATAATTTTAGAGCAGAAGAAGAATTGTATGTATATTGTAACTTCATATTTAATTGATGAACCTTCGTATTTAAATAAAATTATTAAAGAATATAATAAATATAAAAAGACTTCTTAATAATTATTTTTGCTTTTGAAGTCTTTTTGTTTTTTATAAACGGACAACGCAACTAATAAATAGTTACGTCTCCAGGACTCATATAACCCTTGGTCATTGAGTGATTTAATTGTAACATATTTTGATAGTTATGTCAAACTCAGGAAAAATTTAAAAGATACAATTATTTCTTTTTTTATTTTTATTTTTTTGTTATAATTGTATTAGTAATATAGAGGTGGCAATATGTATTTAAAAGAAATTAGAATATCAGGTTTTAAATCTTTCGCAGATAAAATAAGTTTAAGTTTAGATGATAATATTACTTGTATAGTAGGTCCCAATGGATCTGGTAAAAGTAATATTGTAGATGCAGTTAAGTGGGTACTAGGAGAGCAGTCTGTTAAGAATTTAAGAGGCTCTAATAATATGACTGATGTTATATTTTCTGGTAGTAAGTCTAGAAATAGTCTTAATTTAGCTAGTGTTTCTTTAATATTTGATAATAATGATTCTTATTTACCTTTACCTTATACTGAAATATCTATTACTAGAAAAGTTTATCGAAGTGGTGAAAATGAGTATTATTTGAATAATGAAAAATGTAGATTAAAAGATATATATGATTTATTTTTAGATAGTGGTATGGGTAGATATGCTTTTAATATTATATCTCAAGGTGAAGTAGAGAAAGTAATTAGTAATTCTCCGTATGAAAGAAGAGTTATTTTTGAAGAAGCCGCAGGTGTTTTAAAGTATAAAAAAAGGAAAGAAGAGGCACTTAGGAAGTTAGAAAAAACTAATGAAAATTTAACTAGGGTAAAAGATATTAAAAGTGAACTTGATAATCAGATAGAACCTTTAAGAGAACAAAGTGCTAAAGCAAAAGAGTATTTAAGTGCTAAAGAGAAGTTAGAAAATATAGAAATATCTTTAATTGCTAATGATTTAGAAAAGTTAAATATAGAGTATGAAAAAAATAATAAAGAAATAGAAGAATTACAAAATGAAATAATGGAAATTAGTACTAGTTCATCTTCTTCTGATGCTATGTTAGTAAAAAAGAAAGAGGAACTTAATAATGTAAATGAAAAAATAGTTACTTTAAATAATGAATATTTATCTTTAAGTAAGGAAGAAGAAAAGTTAAATGGACAAAAGAATATTATAAAAGAAAGAAGTAAGTATGATGCTTCTAGTAGTAAGGTTCATGATAATATTGTTAGTTTAAAGGAACAAAGTTTTTCTATTAATAATAAGATGTTATCTATAAAGATGGATATTTCTTCTTTGGAGGATAAATTAAAGGATATAAACTTACTTATTGATAGTGAAAATAATAATTTAAAGAAAGTACAATTAGATAGAAAAAATCTTGAGAGAGAAGTAAATTCTTATAATATGGAACTTAATAGTTTGGATTATAAGATTAAGTCTTTAACTAATTATATTGAAGAGGGTGGAAGTATTAATGTTAATGCGAAGAAGATACTTACTAATCCTAGGTTAAAGGGTGTTTATAATGTAATTAGTAAACTTGTTAGTATAGATGATGACAAAGTACTTGCTCTTGATTCTGTTATGGGAGGCTCTAAAGATTATGTAGTAGTGGATACTCCAGAGAGTGCTAAAGCGTGTATTAAGTATTTGAAAGAAAATTCATTAGGTAGAGTTACTTTTTATCCAATTAGTGTTATTAAGAGTAGATACGTTGATAATGATACTTTAGATATATTAAGTAATTCTCACGGGTTTATAGATGTGCTTGCTAATTTAATTTCTTGTGATGATAAGTATAAAGATATTATTTATAATTTATTTGGTAATGTTATTTTAGTTGATACTTTGGATAATGCAAATATTATAATAAAGAAAATAAATAATAAATATAGAATTGTAACTTTAACTGGGGAACTTATTAATTCTAATGGTTCTATTACTGGGGGTACTATTAAGTTAAAGTCTATTATAAGTGAAAAGTATGAACTTCAAAGTTTAAATTCTAAAAAAGATGAATTAGTTTTAAATAAGGATAAAAAAACTAATGAACTTGATAAAATTATTTCTCTTGAAAAAGAAGTACAAATAAAAATAATGGAAATAGAGAAGAAGAAGATTTTATTTAATGAGGAACTTTTAAGTAAAAAGGGTGTTTATGATAAGTATTCTAAAGATTATGAGGATGTTAGTTTGGAACTTAATAATTTGAATAATTTGGTAAATAATAATTATAGTAGTGAAGAGGATAAAATTATTACTAAGTATTATGAGATTTTAAATAAGAGACAGTCTTTAGAAAAACAAGTTAAGTTAGTTATGGAGTTAAGGGATAGGATAAATTCTGAAATAGATGAGATGGAGGCTAGTTTTAGACTTAGTAATTCTAATTTAAGAAGTAAAGAGAGTTTATTGAAAGAAAAAGAGATATCTAATACTAAAATTAGTGTTAAGATGGATAATATGCTTTCTATATTAAGTGATACATATTCTATTACATTTGAAAAGGCTCGTGCTAATTATATACTTGAAATAGATGAGAATCTTGCTAGGCGTACTGTTAATGAGTTAAAAGGTATTATAAAGAAACTTGGTGATGTAAATGTTTCATCTATTGAAGAGTTTGAAAGGGTTAATACGAGGTATGAGTTTTTGACTAAACAGACTGATGATTTAGAAAGTGCGATTAGTACTTTGCTTACTATTATTGATGAGTTAGATGATGTTATGAAAAGTTTATTTATGAGTACTTTTGAGGAAATAGAAGTAGAGTTTGACAAAGTGTTTAAAGATTTATTTGGGGGAGGTAGTGCTAAACTTAAACTTACTGATAAGTCTAATGTTTTAGAAACTGGTATTGATATAATTGTAAGTCCTCCAGGGAAGAAGATTTCTAGTATTTCACTACTTTCTGGTGGAGAAAAGACTTTAACTGCAATTAGTTTATTATTTGCTATATTAAATGTTAAAAAGATACCATTTTGTTTATTTGATGAAGTAGAAGCTGCACTAGATGAGGCTAATGTTGATAGGGTTGGTAATTATTTTAAGAAGTATATTGGTAAGACACAGTTAATAATTATTACTCATAAGAAGAAGACTATGGAGTATGCGAATACTTTATATGGTATTACGATGCAGGAATCTGGTGTATCTAAGTTAGTTAGTGTTAAACTTGCAGAGTAGTGTAAAATAAAAAGAACTATTATTGGTTCTTTTTATATACTTCGATATATACCTTCATATTTATATGGGTCATCTTTGTCTATTTTATCTATAAATAATATACCATTTAAGTGGTCTATTTCGTGTTCAAAAGCAATAGCTAGTTCTTCACGTGCTCTTACTTTTATTTTGTTTCCATCTATGTCATAGCCTTCGACTGTTATTCTAGCGTGTCTTGGTACAATACCTATAGTTTCTCTATTTATGCTTAAACATCCTTCTCCTTCATCTACGTATATCATTTCTTCTGATGTAGATATTATTTTTGGATTGATTATTACATAAGTTTTAAATGTTTCTTTTATTTCTTGTTCATGTACTACGACAAAATATCTTTTATCTATACCTAGTTGAATAGCAGATAATCCCATTCCTGGTCTTAAGTTATATTTTTTAGCAAGTTTATCTATTTGACTATTAGTTAAGTATTCTATCATTAAATTTATCATTTGTTTATCTTTTTCATCAAGTGGAAAAGTAACTTCTTTACTAATTAATCTTAATCTTTTATCTTTTTCATCTAATATATCTTTATTTTTTAACATATGTACCACCTCAAAATCGTATTTATTGTAGCATAAAAAATAAGAAATAGCAATTTATTTGCTACTTCTTTAAAGAAAATATTATAGATATATTTTGCTTTGATATATCAGAAATGTAATTTTTATTTATTATTTTGTTTTAAAAATTTATTGATATATAAGGGTAAAAATGATAAAATAAATGTAAAGAGTAAATGCTTATGTATAAAAATCTGTACTTTAAGCTAGTATAAGGAGGTACAATGGAAACAACTAATTTATCAAAAATAAAAAGAGATAAAATGTTAAGCACAATAAATGAGATAAAAAAGAATATATCTGATGAAGAAACATTAAATAATTTATCATTAATTGAAAATGAATTAACAAAGAAAAAATATGGACTTATCTGGGAAGAACATGAAGAAAGAGTTGATAAGGAATTAGAAACTAAAATTCCTACTTTTGAAGAAGTTAAAGATAAAGAAATAGTATCTAATATTAATGATAGTTTTAATTTTTTACTTGAAGGAGATAATCTTCATAGTTTGTATTTATTAGAAAAAACTCATAAAGGTAAAGTTGATGTTATATATATAGA
>CAYSEZ010000022.1:0-14733 GCA_964430375.1 uncultured Mycoplasma sp.
TATCAAAAAAGATAGGTGTTTTTTCCTATCTGTCCATTTTTATGGGTACAGTTCAGAATGAGTTAGGTGGTCTTTTCTTATATTAGTTTAATTATTATTACCAATAAAAGAAGGATAATTATGATTAATGAGAAAATAAGTAAGTTTTTTCTATTCATAATATCAGCCTCCCTTCAATTTTTTAAATTTAAAGTTTGGCACCACCCAACTATCAAGTGTCCGTGTATTAATTGTACCAAATATTAATATCATATACAAGTAAATATTACAAAAATATTACTTTTTATTAAAAAATAGAAACTACTTAATAATTTCTATTTTTTTCTTCTTTATTACAAATGTTTTTATTCTATGATTACAATTAGTACATTTAATATGTTTAAAACCATTAGTATCAGGTACTTTTAATTTTAATATTGTTTTACATTTAGGACACTTTCTATATATATGTTCTTTATCTTTTGTATTTCTTTTTATATTAATAAATGGTTTTATAATATTTTTCTTTATCTTTTTAAATTTTACATTTTCATTACTTCTTTTATATATTTTTTTAGATATAGTTCTAAATACTATAATAATTAATAATATAAGTTCAATTATTAAAAATATAATATTTTTAGAAAATAAACTAATAATTAAAATAATAAAATATATATAAGTTAAAAAATTAGTTAATTCATCTATTCCATATCTACCATACATAAATTTTTGTAATTTAGTATTAAATTTCATTTAATCATCCCTTCTTGTAAATATTAAAATAAGTCTTAATATTTCTATAATAGTAGATAAAACACTTGCTACATAAGTCATTGCAGCACTCTTTAATACTTTTCTTGCCTTTCTAATTTCATCATTATCTAATAGATTTAAACTTTCTAATTCATTTAGTGCCCTTCTTGAAGCATCAAATTCTACAGGAAGTGTAACTAATTGAAATAGTAAAATTACTGCTTCTAGTGCTATACCTATATAAATAAGATTTAAAAATGAAAATAATGCCCCAATTAATATAGCAATATAACCTAATTTAGAAGATAAATTTACTACTGGGACTAACTTACTTCTTATAATCATAAACTTATAATCATCTTTATCTTGAATAGCGTGTCCGCATTCATGTGCCGCAACGGCAAGAGATGAAATAGAATTTTCTTCATATATCGAAGTAGATAAGTTAACTGTTTTATTACTAGGATTATAGTGATCAGTTAACTTACCACTTACTTTATTTATATCTACATCAGTTAAATTATTTTTATCTAATATAATTCTTGCTACTTCTTTACCTGTTAAATTCTTTTTATTTTTTACTTTACTAAATCTACTATAATTAATATTTATATAAATATTAGCAAAAAGTGTAACAACAAATGACAAAATAGCAAGTAAATAAATCATTATATAACTATCCATATTATAACCTCTCTACATCAAAGAATAATTCTTCATCATTTATATTAAATTTATATTCATTTAAGTCTTTTTCTATTACATTTAATGATAAAGTTTCTTTTTTAATATAATCTTCAAAATCTTTTAATACTTCTTTAAAATAAGGTGTTCCTTTATAATATAAAGTTATTCTGTCAGATACATCAAAATCTTTTTCTTTACGTAAATTTTGGATTTTTGATACTACTTCACGAGCAAATCCCTCTTTTAATAACATATCATCTAAAACAGTATTTAGAATAATAAACTCATTATTAATTGTTGCAACATTATATCCTTCTTTAGCATTAATCTTTATTTCTATCATAGAATTATCTATTACTTTTTCTTCATTATTAATAGTTAAAACTATAGTTTCATTATTATTTAATTTATTTATTTCTTCTTCAGAAAGTAAACTTAATTTATTACTAAATTCCTTAATAGAAGATCCAAATACTTTACCTACTTCTTTAAAATTAGGTTTTACTGTAAAATTCATATAAGTACTTAAATCACTTGTAAATATTACCTCTTTTACATTTAATTCTTCTTTTATTAAATCAGTTAAATCTTTTAATTTATCTTTATTTTTAATATCTAAATAAACTTTACTAATAGGTTGACGTACCTTTATTTTTACTTCTTCTCTTACAAAGCGTCCCATACTTATTAAGTCTCTTACTAAATCCATTTTTTCTTCGATTTCATCATTTATAAGAGTTTCATCATATTTAGGGAAACTTGCTAAATGAACTGATTTTTCTCCTGTTAATTTAGTATATATTTCTTCAGTTATAAATGGTACAATTGGAGCACACATTCTAGTTAATCCTTCAAGTACTTCATAAGTAGTTATATAAACACTTTTTTTAGAATCATTAAATTCTTCAATCCAGAATCTATTTCTATTACGTCTAATATACCAGTTAGATAAATCTTCACATACAAATTCTGTTAAAGCTTTAACTACTTTATTTAAGTCATATTCTTCATAACCACTTGTTACTGTTTTTAATAATTTATTATATTTAGAAAGTAACCATTTATCTATTTCTTCTCTATCATTATATGGTACATAACAAGTATTAATATCAGTTATTTTATCAGCATTTGCATATATTGCAAAGAAGTTATATGTATTTTTAAGTGGATTAAAGAATTTAGAATGAACTTCTTTTAAACCATTAATATCAAATTTTAAAGGTGTCCATACTGGAGAAACATAAGGTAAGTAAAAACGAACTGTATCTGCGCCATATTCCTTCATAGTAGTAAATGGTTCAACTATATTACCTTTACTCTTACTCATTTTTTTACCTTCTTTGTCAAGTAATAAATCATTTACTAAAACATTTTTATATGGTGCTTTACCTGTTACAAAAACACTTATAAGTAAAAGAGTATAAAACCATCCACGAGTTTGATCTATTCCTTCAGCGATAAAGTCTGCTGGGAATTGTTTTTCCCATAAATCCATATTTTCAAATGGATAATGATATTGTGCAAAAGGCATAGAACCAGAATCAAACCAACAATCTATAACATCTGTTACCCTACTCATTGTTTTACCACATTTACATTTAATATGTACATCATCTACATAAGGTCTATGCAAATCGATAGTAAGATCTATATCTTCTATTGCTTTTTCTACTAATTCTTTTCTAGATCCTATCATTTCCATATGACCACATTCACATCTCCATAATGGAAGTGGTGTCCCCCAATATCTATTTCTAGATATAGCCCAATCATTCATATTTAAAAGCCAGTTACCAAAACGTTTTTCTCCGACATAAGATGGATACCAATTTACTTTGTTATTTTCTTCGATTACTTTATCTTTTAATTTAGTAACTTCTAAGTAATAACTAGGTTTTGAATAATAAATTAAAGGACTATCACATCTCCAGCAGTGAGGATAATTATGTACCATTTTTTGTTTTTTAAATAATTTATCATTTGCTTTTAAATATTTAATTACTTCTAAATCTGCATCAAATACACGCATACCTTTCCAAGGACCCATAGTATAACATCCATCATCACCAACTGGGTTTACATATGGCAAATCATACTTTTTACCAACATTTGCATCATCTTGTCCAAAAGCAGGTGCTAAATGTACTATACCTGTTCCATCTTCCATAGTTACATAGTTATCACATGTTACAAAGAAAGCCTTTTTTTCTACTTTTATAAAAGGTAATAATTGTTCATATTCTGTATACTCAAGTGTTTTACCTTTAAAAGTATCAAGTATTTCTATATCTTCACCAAGTACTTTAGAAGCAAGTGCTTTAGCAAGTATAAATTTATATCCCATACTTTTAACTAATACATAATCTTCATCAGGATTTACACATAAACCAACATTTGCTATTAAAGTCCAAGGAGTTGTAGTCCATACTAAAAAGTATACATCTTCCCCCTTTTTCTTCATAGGAACAATTACTGTATCAACAGTTACTTCTTTATAACCTTGTGCAACCTCATGTGATGCAAGACCTGTTCCACATCTAGGACAATATGGTAATATTTTAGCACCTTCATAAAATAAACCTTCATCAAAGAATTTTTTAAGTATCCACCACTCTGTTTCTATATAATTATTATCATAAGTAACATAAGGATGCTCTAAATCAATAAATTGACCCATTTTAGTAGTTAAATCACTAAATGCTTTTTCATTTTTAAATACTGATTCCCTGCATTTTTTATTAAATTCTAAAATACCATATTTTTCAATATCAGTTTTTGATTTAAAACCAAGTTCTTTTTCTACAGCAAGTTCTACTGGAAGACCATGAGTATCCCACCCTACTTTTCTAATTACTTTATATCCTTGCATAGTTTTATATTTACAAAAACTATCTTTTAAAAATTTAGCAACCATATGATGAAGTCCTGGAAAACCATTCGCAGTCGCAGGTCCATCATAAAATACAAAGTAATCTTTATTTTGATTAATAGATTCTTCAAAAATATTATTTTCTTTAAAATAATTAGAGTAGAACTCTTCTACTTCATTTACTTTACCCTTATTTAATTCTTCAAATTTCATAACTTCCTCCTTAAAATAAAAAGGTAATACCAAAGGACGAAAAATCGTGGTACCACCTTATTTTTTACTCTTTAACTTAACGCGTTAATACGTTTTTACTTTTAATAAAACACATCCAAAGTGATCTAAAATATACTCATATAACCAACTTTCACCCTACTTGGCTCGCTTATATATTTATATATTTCCGTCTTCTTCATTTGCTTTATATCAATATTAGCACAACTTTAATAAAAATGCAATTAGTTTCAATCAATATTTTTTTCAAACCCATATTCAGTTAATAAAAAATAATCATTTATCTTTTCTATATGTACACCATCTACTTTATTAAATCCACATTTTAAATATAACTTAATCGCAGGTATATTAATATCACTAACTAATAAACGCAAATACTTAGCACTTTTACTTTTTACTATTTTACATGCCTCTTCAATTAATTTTTGTCCTATACCTTGATGTAAATATTCTACATTTACTCCAAGTCTATTTATAACATATGCTTCTTCAGAAATATTTTTCCATTTTAAATCACTAACTATTTCATTATCTTTTAATAAAACAAATGCACCAAGTATTTTATTATCTTCTTTTAATAAATAAAGACTTTTATTCTTTATATCACTTTCAAATACTTCATTTGGATAATAATCATTCCATATCTTTATATTATTATCATTCATATTTTTAACTATTTTTTTATACATATCTTTTATTTCTTTTAAATCTTCTAATTCTGCTAAAAAAACTTTCATACTATCACCTAAATATATTATATAACAAAAAAATACCTAATGGTATCTTTTCCTTTTATTCTTTTTATCTTTTTCTTATTTTTGGTTTTCTATTAATAAAAATTTCCTCTTTTAATTTTTCATTTAAATAATCAAACTCTAATGGATTATGATTATTATAATTATTTAAATATTCTTTTAATCTTTCTATACAATAGTTATAATAAGATAATTCTAATCTAGTTACATTATCTAAAGTATTTATTTCTTTTTTTAATAAAACTTCATTACTAAGACTTAAAAATATACTATCTATCTCTTGTTTAATTGATGTTAACTTAATTTCTAAGTCTTCAATATATTCTTCTGAATAAGCTTTAATACTGATTTTAGTATATAATTTATCTAACTTATTTTTAAATAAAATTACATCGTAAGTATCATTTTCTAAAAGATAAATTATATTTTTTATATCTAAAGCAATATCTTTAATTTTATTATTATTTTCTTTAGATAATTTTATTAATAACTTAAAATGATTATAACTACTTATTAATTCTTGTAACCTATTATATGTTTCTACTACATCCATACTACTATTAATTTTTATTAATTTTTATTAAACCATCTGCTATTTCTTCAAGAGCTCTACCTAAATTTTTCTTTGAAATATAGGCTTGTTCATCTTTTTGTAAATTGTTTTTGTTATTAATTTCGTCACTTCTCTGAGAAATAATATGTACTAGGCGATATTTGGAATCAACAAGTAATAACAATTTATCAATTGAAGGATATATCACTATTATCACACTCCCTATCTTAATAATATACCATTAATTTTTTTTTTACAATATATTTGACAAGAGTTTACATATTTTTTTATAAAAAAAAGAAGGAACTTAATCCTTCGAGTATAAATATTATATAATCACTAAATACTTAATTTTTAATTTTATAAAGCACAATTTTTCTTAGTAATAAATCTTCTTAATGAAGAACCAAAAGTTCTACCCACATCAGTAAATGCAGAAAGTGCTTTATTTAAATAATTTAATATTGCACCACTTATACCTGCACCCCCTTTAATATGTTTTAATTCTTCATTATTAATTACATTTAGTTGGTCTTGCATATCCATCTAATACTCCTCCGATAAAAGCTAATGCAGCAGATATTACTCCTACTATTGCCCAGAAAGAAGCTCCTCCTTTTACTTTTTTTAAACTTTTTTCACTTAATTTTTCCATTTTTATTCCTCCTTTAAACTATAAATTTTATTAAATAAATCAATATTATTATCTCTATGTGATATTACTATTACAGTAAGATCTTTATAACTTCTAAAAATATTATTAAGTATTTCTCTTTCTTCTGTTACATCTATTTCATTAAAAACTTCATCTAAAATTAATACTTTTGATTTTTTTAACAACGCTCTAGCAAGTATAATCTTCTTTCTTTGTCCACCACTTATATTAGAACCATTTTCCTCTAAAAATAAATTATAATCTATTTCTTCATTAACAAACATTTTATTTAATAAAGTTATATTGCATGCCTTATCTATATCCTTTTTATTGCTGTTTACAATGGTTAAATTTTCTAATAATGTATTACTAAGTAATGACTCATTCTGACTTACATAAGTTATATTTTTTCTTATAAAAGATAAATCTAAAGTATTTATATCTAAACCATCTATTAAAAGTGTTCCATTCTTTACTTCATCATATTTTAACAATAATTTCATCATAGTACTTTTACCAATACCTGATTTACCCTTTATAAACAAATGATCTTTTTTATTTATAATTAAATTAATATTATTTAAAATACTTTTATCGTTTATATCATACGAAACATTTTTAAACTCTATTTTATTTATATTATCTAATCTTGTTTCTTTAAATATTTCTTCTTCTACATCAAGTACATCTAATACTTTATCAATTGAAGTTTGATATATTTTTCTCATTACTAAATATTCTGAAATACTACTCATAAAATTAAATACTATATTAAATAAATTACAAAGTAGTATAATTTTACTAATATTTTCTCCTGTTCTATTTAAGATTATAAGTGTTATAAAAGAAATTACTATAAATGATAAGTCGGTTAATAAACTAGTTGAAAAATTATAGTTATAATATTTAGTATTATATTTTTTATTATGATATAAAACTTCACTATAATTATCTGTTAAATTCTTTATTACTTTTTTCTCTATATTTAGATTTTTTATACTATCAAACGAATACAATGAATTAACTAAATTAGAATTATATATCATTTTCTTATTTTTCAATTTTATATATATATTATTAAATATATATTGATATTTTAAAGTAATTAGAATATAAACAAATATAAATATTATAAGTATTAATGTATAAAATATACTATAACAAGATATATAAATTAAAACTATAATCATTAGAAATATATCTATTATTGATAATACAAATATTTTAGTTACTATATCTTTAAAGTTTTCAATATCATTAATTATTGTAACAAATTCTCCTACTCTTTTTGATTTATAATATTTATACGGGAGATGTATTATATGACTTATAACTTTCTTTGTTATCTTTTTATCTATAGAATAATTTAATTTTAACATAAACATATTCTTTAAATAATCTATTATATTCTTAAACAACATAATATTTATAAATAAAAGCATTATTAGTAGTGAAAGTCTTTTATTATTTATATTTATTAATATTGTTAAATAATAATTATATATAATAGATATAATTATAAAGATAACTGAAAAAAATAAAGTTTTTAATATTAATTTTTTATTTGTTTTATAAATTGATATTAAAATATTTTTAAATCTTTTATCTTTCATATTAATTATGTTATTACCTTCAAATAATATAAATATATTAGTAGATATCCCTTTAAATTTTTCATATGTTATATTTTCTATACCAGAAGATGGATCCAATATTTTCAACGTTTTATTTCTAGTATTATTTTCTAATATAACTATGAAGTGATAAAAATTCTTATTTCTTATAGTGTGTGCAATCGCTGGAAGTAGTTTGCCTTCTATTAATTCAATATCACTCTTAACTCCATAACCATCTAATCCATATTTTTTACTTATGTTAATTAAATCATATGCAGCTGTTCCTTCATCCGTAACTTTTAACTCTTCTAAAAGCTTTTCTCTAGACACTTTAATTCCATAATAAAGTAATATTGTTATAAGTGATGCAACACCACAATCATTATTATTTTCTTGCATTACATAATTATAATTTTTAGTCATTAATTTCACCTCCTATTAATATAAATACAAAAAAAAAGAAAGATACCTGGTTTTTTTTCAAATTTTTTTAATTTTTTTAATTTTATATAAAAAAAGAAAGCATTTACACTTTCTTTAATTAATTTTATATCGCACCATTTTCTTTTAAAAATTCTTCTAAATTTTGAGTAGAAACATATCCTGATAAAAGATCTACTTTTTTACCATCTTTATACAATATACTAGTTGGAGTACCCCATTCTCCAGCCTCTAAATATTCATCAGATGATAATAATTTATCATAATCAGATTGTTCTGTTACATTATTTAGATCTAAATAATAAAAATCAAAATCATTAAATAATTGAAAAGCACTTATAGATTCTTTAAATAATGTACAATATCCACATGTGGCACTACCTATAAACATAAAATGATATCCATCTTCCTTAATTAACTTTAAATATTCATCTACTGTTACTTCTGTTAATTTAATATCATGTTTACTTACTATTTCATTATCTTTTATTGTCATAAAACTATCATTTTCAAATTCTTCTTGTTCTTCTTCTGTTAATATTTCAGGATTTAAATAATAGATATTAGTTTTTTTATCTTTACCATAATCATTTAATTCTGTCTTTATACTAGTAGAATTTGTTCCTACATAAACATATGTTTCTTGATCTGAATTAATTAAATTAATATATTCTTCATATGTTATTTCTGTTACATAACTTCTATTAAAAACATTAGATAATATAAATACCACTACTAAAACTACTACTGCTACTGCGATAAATATTATTGTTTGATTTTTTTCTTTCATTTCTTACCTCCTAGTCATATTTTCATTTTATCATTTATCTTTAATTAAGTAAATACTTTTAAATAAATAAAAAGAGTAAAAACTCTATTATTTTTTTACATTTAATATTATTGGAAGTACTATTGGTCTTCTTCCAACTTTATCTTTAATAAAATAAGAAATATCTTTAGTTAACTCTGCTTTAATATCATTATATGTTGCTTTTGGATCTTTTAATTTTCTTATTGCTATTTTTAACGCTTCTTTTTCTATATTCTTAATTAACTCTTCATTTTCTGAAATTAATATAAATCCTCTTGTAGTAACTAGTGGTTTAGCTGCTATCTTTCTTGTTTCAAAATTAATATTTAAAATTACTACTAAAATACCATCATTAGCCATTATTTTTCTATCATTTAAAACCGCTCCACTAATATCTCCAATTCTACTACCATCTACATAAGTTTCAGTAACTTCAATAGAATTTGCTTTTCTTACTACTCCATTATCCATTTCTAAAATATCTCCATTATCAAGTACAAAAGTATTTTCTTTATTCATACCACAGTCCATTGCTAATTTGGCATGTTTTTTAAGCATTCTATACTCTCCATGTATTGGCATTAAATATTTAGGATTCATTAATCTTATCATTAATTTTAATTCTTCAGTCATTGCATGTCCTGATGCATGTATCTCACGATCTGTAGAACTTGTATATACTTTGACTCCTTTTAAATATAAGTTATTTATAGTATTTGCAATAGCATTTGCATTTCCAGGAATCGCAGATGAAGAAAATATCACTATATCGTCAGGTCTTAAAGAAATCTGTTTATGAATACCATCTGCAATACGAGATAAAGCTGCAAGAGGCTCACCTTGTGTACCAGTACAAAGAAGTACCACTTCACTAGGTTTTAAATGATTAGCTACCTCAGCAGATACAATAACTCCCTTTGCATCTATATATCCTCCTTCCATAGAAATATTAATATTATTTTCCATACTTCTACCAAAGATACATACTTTTCTATTAAACTTTTTACATGTTTCAATAATATGTTTTAATCTATAAATATTTGATGCAAAAGTAGCAATAATTAACCTATTATTAGAATGTTTACTAAATACTTCATTTAATGCTTCATCTACTTTAGATTCAGATAAAGAAAAACCTTCATCAAGTACATTTGTACTTTCACTCATAAGAAGAGTTACCCCTTCTTTGCCAATATCACTCATTTTTGCTAAGTCCGCCATTGGTCCAATTGGAGTTAAATCAAATTTAAAATCTCCAGTTTCTACTATATTACCATTTGGAGTTTTAATATAAATTCCATGAGAATCTGGTACAGAATGTGTAGTTCTAAAAAATGATATTTCAAAGTATTTATATTTTAATTTATCATTACTTTGATATACCTTTAAACCCTTATACCCAATATTTCTTTCATCTAATTTCTTTTTTATTAAAGCGTGCGCTTGGTTTGGTGCAAAAATAGTAGGAATATGTACATTTTGAAGTAAAAAAGGTATAGCACCTATATGATCTTCATGTCCATGAGTAATTATTAATGTTTTAATTTTTCTTTCATTTTTCTTTAAAAAATCAAAATCTGGTAATACGTAATCAATACCCCTTAATTCTTCTTCAGGAAAAATAACACCGGCATCTATAATAATTATTTCCTCATTATGCATTATTGCATACATATTTTTACCTACTTCTCCTAAACCTCCAAGTGCAAAGACATATGTCTTGCCCTCTTTAAACATAATATAATCTCCTTTCTAAAATTTATTTTATACAAAGAATGGACTATACATAGTATACTATATAAATCTTAAAAAGTCTATAATATTTAAAATCAAATATTTAAAAAATTTGTATAAAAAAAGTAAAAGTTTACTCTTCTACTTTAAAATCTTCAAACTCATTATCTTTATTTAATACTTTATTAATAGTACTAGTTGCATTTTCTAATGTTTTATTACACTCACTAGCAAGTTTCATTGCTTTATTAAATTCTTCAATTGCATTATCTAGTTTTACATCTCCACTTTCTAGATTTCTTACTATTTTTTCTAATTCTTCTAGTTTTTCTTCAAAACTTAATTCATTATTCATTTTTTACCTCCATTACTTTTGATATAATTTTACCAGTATTTAAAGTAGTTTCTATTATATCATCTTTATTTATATTACTTATATTATCTAATACTTTTCCATTTAATTTAGTTATAGAATAACCTCTTTTCATAGTTAGTATTGGGTTTAAAGTTTCTAGTTTGTTTAATATATTATTAAATTTATTACCTTTATTATTTATTATATTAGTAGTATAAAAGTTTAATTTTTCAATTAAATTATCAAGTTTTTGAGTTTTAACTTCATATATAGAATTTGGATTTTTTAATATATATGAATTAGTTAAACTAGATAATTTATTTTTATTTATATCTATTAAATTTAATATATTTTTATTATTTCTTATTTCTAAATTATTAATATAATTTTTAAGTTCTATAGTACTAGGTACTGCAAGTTCTGCGGCAGCAGTAGGAGTTGGTGCCCTTAAATCACTTACAAAATCACTTATTGTAAAATCTATTTCATGACCTACCGCACTTATTATAGGTATTTTAGATTCATAAATCGCATCTGCGACTATTTCTTCATTAAATGCCCATAAATCTTCAATAGAGCCTCCTCCTCTACCTAATATAATAACATCTAAATCATAAGTATTTGCTTTTTTAATGTTTTTTACTATATCATCTTTTGCATTAACACCCTGTACTAAAGTAGGAAATAAATATATTTCTGATAATTTATACCTTCTGTTAATAGTAGTAATTATATCTCTTATTGCAGCACCAGTTGAAGCAGTTATAACTCCAATTTTTTTAGGGAATTTAGGTATTGGTTTTTTAATAGATTGATCAAAATAACCCTTTTCACCTAGTTTTTTCTTTAATTTTTCAAATTCCAAATATAAGTTGCCTACTCCATCTTCAAGCATTTCTTCTACATATATTTGATAATTACCAGTAGGTTCATAAGCACTTATTCTACCTACTACTAAAACTTTAGATCCATCCATAGGTTTAAAAGTAATTTTACTAGCATTATTTCTAAACATAACTGCAAGTATTCTAGAATTTTCATCTTTTATAGTAAAATATAAATGCCCTGTAGTATGATTTTTAAAATTAGATATTTCCCCTTTTAAATAAACAAGATTTAAGTTAGGATCATTATCTAATCTACTTCTTATATATTTATTTATTTGAGTAACTGTTAAATACTTATCATTCATTAGTTACCTCATTATTTAAAGCATCAAGTGTAGCATTAATCATTTTAGTTACTTTTTCATCTGAATACTTTTTAGAAAGTTCTATCGCTTCATCAATACATACTATATTAGGTACATCTGTATATTTTATTTCATAAATACCAAGTGATATAATTGCTTTATCTACCATACTTAATCTATCTATTGTCCAATTTTTTAAATATTTATTTGCAATACTTTCTAATTTATTTTGTTTTTTAATTATTTCTTTTACTGATGTAGTTACAAACTCTACTTCTTCATCAATATTTTCTTTTATTAAAGAATCTATATCATAAGATATATTACCTTTTTCATAAATATATATTTGATATAATATTTTTACTATTATATCTCTATAATTACTACGACTTTTCATTTTTTCACCTCTAGATATATTTTATAAAATTTTTGATTAATTGTCTAGAAAAATAATAAAATTAAAACTATAAATAAGTTTTTCCACCATCAATTATAATTTTTATAATTAAAAAATATGATATGTATTTTACCTACGGACAGTTTTTTATTTCATAAAATAAAAAGGTATTACACTATTTACCTCTTTCGTCTCTTATATTATATAAAACGACCTCTTATGCTACAATCAAATTAGAAAAATACAAAGAAAGTAGTGTGATGTCGTTTTATGAATAAATTATATAATAATCAAACTGATTTTACAAGAGAGTTAATGAATTTTTTAAAAAAAACAAGGTTTTTTATGAAAAAATTTTCTATAAGAAAAGTAAGGCAACACTTGAGCTTTAAGTGCTCGTAAAATAATAGTATCAAATATTAATATCTAAAACAAGTAAAAACAAAAAAAAATAATTTACTTATTTTTCCATAAAAAAACCAGGGTACACCTTACGAAAAACCTGTCGTATGAACAGGTGGGCATCTTGCTATGTTCTTTAGGATTCTTTATATAATAAAGCATTCAACACCAAACATAAGTCTCAGATTCCCTTATCGTTTTTTGTACGGTTTTTACATTATGTATCCTCTGGTAATTATAGTATATCATAAATTAAAAAAAATAAAATAGTTTTTTTAGAATTTTACACTTAGTTGTCATAAAAATCTAAAAATGATACTTTTTTATTTTTTTCTTTATATCCTAAAATAGCATCTAAATTTATATTATCACTACTTCTTAAGATATTAATATCTATATTTTTATTATCTTTTTTTAATGTTTTAATTAAGTTTTTAATTTCAAGTCTTTTACCTATTTGTTTTTCTGTTACAGTACATGCACAATTTAAAAAATGTAAATCACAGTACTTAGCCCATGATATTATATCTTCTTCTTTTACATAATATAAAGGTCTAATTAACTCCATATTATCAAAGTTAGTACTTTTTAATTTAGGCATCATTGTTTTATATTCTCCAGCATAAATAACATTTAATAAAATTGTTTCTATTACATCATCAAAATGATGACCTAATGCTATTTTATTACATCCTAAAGACTTTGCTTTTTCATATAAAGATCCTCTTCTTTTTCTAGCACATAAATAACATATATTTGATGAATTTTCTATTTGTTTAAATATATTACTATCATATATAGTAGCATTTATATTTAATTTATTTAAGTTTTCTTTTATTTTATCAAGATTTTCTTTGGTATATCCTGGATTCATAACAATAAATTCTAAATCAAATTTTAATTTACTATGTTTTTGTAACTCTTGCATACATTTAGCAAGTAAAAACGAATCTTTACCTCCGGAAATACATACTGCAATTTTATCATTATCATTTACTAAATTAAATTCCTTTACTCCTTTTAAAAATCTACCATATATTTTACTTTTATACTTTTTTATTATACTTCTTTCAATATCTATTAATTCCATAACTACTCCAAAAAAATAGATTAAATCTATTTTTCTTCATGGTTACATGTACATTTTTCATCATGGCAAGTACATTCTTTACCATCTTTACATCCACATGTACAATTTTCATCGCAATCACAGTCGCAATCACAATCACAATCACAGTCGCAATCGCAATCACAATCACAATCACAATCACAACCTACACTAAAAAATTGCATTTGT
>CAYSEZ010000023.1:0-7045 GCA_964430375.1 uncultured Mycoplasma sp.
TCCTTTTTTGTGCTTATATAAAGTTAACATAGTACATACAAAAAAACACTTTTAACAGTGACATTTTTATCAGTTTCTATAATAACATTTATAAAAATAGGTTACTTCTCAAACTTATTGCAACAGAAATAGTAAAAGTTGCATTTACTTTGAGAATTCAGATTCTAAATAATAACTAAACATTTTTCTTGAAAAATAACAACATTTATGTTAAAATATAAACCAATATAAAGAAAAGAGGTATATTATGGAATACATAGATTTTATTAATGAAATAAGAAAACCAAGACAAAAAAACACATACAACAGAGCAGAAGACGTACTAACTGATGTTACAAACTATATGCTCGGTATAACATATAGATGCTTTAAAAAAGGAGAAATAAATTATAAAGAACTTAAGGAAAATATTGAAGAACTAGATTTTAAACTAGATATAATTCTAGAAAAACCATCAAAATTTAAAAAAACATCCCTAGAAGAATATAATAAAAGAAAACAAAATGAAGAATACTTACCAATTGATATAAGAGGACTACTTCTATCAGACAGAAGACAAAAAAATATAATATTCTATTATGATAAACCAATTATAAAAATAATGGCAAGCTTTGATGATGAAGAAGCTATAAATAAAATGGATGAACTAACAAAAATAGATAGACAAAACACTTCATATTATAGAAAAGTAGGAAAAAACAGATAAAATAGGTAGGAAATAAATTTATTTTCTTCCTATTTTATTATATAATTAAATAGAGGTGACTAAACTATGAACAAAAAAATAGTAGTATTTGGCGGAGGTACAGGAATATCATACCTTCTAAAAGGATTAAACTTATTTCCAGTAGAAATAACCGCAGTAATATCAGTCTCTGATAATGGTTCATCAACAGGAAAACTAAGAGAAGAATTTCTAATGCCCGCTATTGGAGATATAAGAAAAGTAATAACAAGTCTATCAGACGTAGACACAAAAATAAAAGACTTACTAGAATATCGCTTTAACACTTATAGTGACTTAAATGGACACCCAATCGGTAACCTAATGATGGTTGCAATGTATAATATGACTGGTAACCTAAAAGAAGCAATCGAAGTATTAACAAAATTATTAAACATAAAACACAAAGTATTACCACTTTCCGAAGATTACTTAACCCTAATGGGAGAAACAGAAAAAGGAGAAATAATCGAAGGAGAAGAAGAAATAACCAAAGCAAAAACAAAATATAATAGACTATTTTACAAAGAAGAACCAAAAATAGAAAAAGAAGTATTAAATGCAATAAAAGAAGCAGATCTAATTATTTTTAGTATGGGAAGCCTTTACACAAGCATATTACCACATCTAATATCAAAAGAAATAATAAACGCCCTAGATAATGCTAAAGCCCCAATTCTATATACATCAAACGCAGTAACCCAACCAGGAGAAACAGATAACTACAAAGTAAGTGACCACATAAAAGTCCTAAACAAATACCTAAATAAAAGAAAAATAGATGTAGTAATTGCACCAAATACTAACATTCCAGATAAAATAGTAAAAAAATACGAAACTAGTGAACAAAAAGACCTAGTAAAAATAGACAAAGAAAACATAAAAAAATTAAATTGTAAACTAATAGAAAGTGATAACTTAACTATAGAAAATAATAGAATAAGACACGACAGTTTAAAAATAGCAAACGAAGTCTTTAACTACATAATGAGGTGATAAAATGTCCTTTACAACCGAAGTAAAAAATGAAATATGTATGCAAAACCTATCAAAACTAGAAGAAATTGCACTCCTATCAGGTTTTTTAAGAAGTATAGAAATACAAAACAAAGAAGATATTAACATTCTTGTTGAAAACCCAAAAATAGTAAGAAAACTATATATAACATTTAAAACACTATATGATATTAACATAGAAATAAAAAAAGGCAAAGGAAACAACTTTAGTAAAAAAACATATTACCAAATAACAATCAAAGATAACCTAGACTATATCCTAAAAGACTTAATGATTTATGACAAAGAATACCTAAAAAAACCATACCAATACTTTCTAGAAGACGAAGACTTAAAAAGAGCCTACTTAAGAGGAAGTTTCCTATCTTCTGGAAGCATAAACGATCCAAAAAAATCAAGATATCATTTAGAATTTTTAATAGATATAAAAGAAGAAGCAGAACATATTATAGATTTATTAAAACATTTTAATATAAATGCAAAATTACTAAGAAGAGAAAAAGGCTATATGGTATACGTAAAAGAAGCAGAAAAAATTGGAGATTTTCTAAGATTACTAAGTGCAAACAACGCTATTTTTTACTACGAAGACATAAGAATCTATAGAGATCACAAAAATATGACCAATAGATTAAATAATATGGAACAAGCCAATATAGATAAAATGATTGCATCTTCAAATAACCAACTAAATGATATAAAAATAATAAAAGAAGTCCTAGGATTAGACCTATTAGATGAAAAACTAAAAGAAGTAATAATATATAGAGAAAAATATAAAGAAGTATCCCTCCAAGAACTAACCAATATAATTAATAACGAAACAGGCCAAAACTTAACCAAATCAGGACTAAATCATAGAATTAGAAAAATACACGAGTTAGCAGAGAAACTAAAAAATAGTGACAATTAATCACTATTTTTACTTTATAAATAACTTACTAATATTTTTTTTAGGTAAAAGCATATATAAACTCTTATCTATTTTTATCTCAAAATGATTAGACTCATCTCTTAACTTTTCCCCATCGATAGTCCAAGAAGGTCTATGCTCATCTTTAAACTTAATATCAATCTTATCACTAGTATAACAATATAAACCAGGAACATTAGTAATACCATCTTTTAAAACCAAAAGCATAGTCTTAATTAAATACTTTCTTTTAGAAATATTACAAAAAACTATTTCAAACTTATCATCATCAAGTTTGACATCACGATAAATATTATTAAAACCTGCTATCCTATTTGCATTAGAAATAAGTATCAAAGAATAAAAACCATGATAAGTTTCACCATTTATAGTATACTCGATCTCATATAAACTAGTTCTTTGAAAAAACTCCTTAACTGCATTAACAATATAAGCAAGATAACCAAGCCTTTTCTTCTTCTTTCTAGGAGTTTCATAAGTAACATCAACAAACTTACCAAAACCCGCGACATAAACAAATGGTTTATTATTTATTAAACCAAGATCCACTTGCTTAACTTCACCATCTAATATACTAATAACATTACGAAGTAAATTCTTACCCATACCAAGCATATTACCAATATCATTAGTGGTACCAACAGGAATGTGAGACACAAGAAGCCTATTTTCACGAGCCATATTTCCCGTTACTATCTCATTAAATGTACCATCTCCACCAATAGATAAAACCAAATCAGAAGAGTCCAAATTCTTAACATATTCCTCTGCATCACCGTGTTTTTCAGTTAAATAAAGATTAACTTTATAATCACGTTTTTCTATTGCGTCAATTATCTTATCAATTTCACTTTTTGTAATACCTTTTCCACTTTCCATATTACAAATTAATGTACATAATTTCATACCATCACCACTACAAGTATATCAAAATTATAATTTATTTTCAAGCACCTTATCAATAAGCCCATACTCTAATGCACTATCTGCATCCATATAATTATCCCTTTCAGTATCCCTCTCAATCTTAAGTAAATTCTTACCCGTATTTTTAGCAAGAATTTTATTAAGCCTTTTCCTTATTTTAATAATATGTTCTGCTGCAATCTTAATCTCCGTTGCTTGACCTTCCGCACCTCCTAAAGGCTGATGAATCATAACCTCCGAATTAGGCAAAGCATATCTTTTACCCTTTGTACCACTAGAAAGCAAAAACGCCCCCATCGAAGCACACATCCCAATACATATTGTAGAAACATCGCTTTTAATAAAATTCATCGTATCATATATAGCCATTCCAGCAGAAATAGACCCTCCAGGAGAATTAATATATAAAGAAATATCTTCATTATTTAAAGAATCTAAATACAAAAGTTGTGCAACCACACTATTAGACAAACTATCATTAATTTCCCCATTTAAAATAATTATTCTATCCTTAAGTAACCTAGAATAAATATCATAACTTCTTTCACCACCAGTTTCCTTTTCAATCACTGTAGGAATTAAATTCATATCATCACCATTACTATTCTATAAAAAAACCAAAATAATATACTAAATAAAAAACAACAAAAAACATAAAAAACATACTAAAAACCTCCATAATGTGATAAAATTAAAATGGAGGTACAATATGGAAGAAATAAAAGTCATTATAAATAACAAAGAATATACATTTCCTAAAGGTATAACCCTAGAAGAAATAAGCAAAAGCATAGAAACAAACGCTCCAATTCTTGTAGGATTTATAGATAACGAAATGTATGGACTAGACAAAACAGTAGAAAAATCATCAAAAATATCATTTTTAACATACCTAGATAGACTAGGTAATAGAGTATACCAAAAATCACTAGTATTTCTTTTAACATATGCATTTAAAGAACTATATGGTTATGACTATAACTTAAAAACTTGTCACAACATAGATAACAAAATAAAAATAAAAAGTAGTCTTCCTCTAACAGAAGAACTCTTAAACAACCTAGAAACAAAAATGCACGAAATAGCAAAAGAAAACCTAGAAATAAAAAAATGCCTAGTAACAAAAAAAGATGCAATAAAATACTTCAAAAGTATTAATGACGAAGAAAAAGTAAAAGCCCTATCTTACATCACAGATAGAACAGTAACTCTATACAAACTAAATGATGTATATAATTACTTTTATACAGTAATGCCAATTAATACAAAAGTATTTGATAAATTTAAACTAAAATATCTAAACGAAAATAGATTTCTACTAGAATACCCATTACCATTTGAAAATGGAAACATAAAAGAATACACACACTTACCCCTAGTAGAAGAAGCATTTGATGAAGATTACAAACTAGCAAAAAGACTAAATATTCATACTTCATCAGATATAAATGAAAAAGTAACAAAAGGTACAATAAACGATATAATAAAACTAAACGAGGTAATCTCCAATAGCAAACTACTAGAACTTGCAAAAAATATAGATGACAAAAAAGATAAAGTAAAAATAGTTTTAATTGCCGGTCCTTCCTCATCAGGAAAAACAACAACCGCAAGAAAACTATCTATGTACTTAAAAAGTTTTGGACTAAACCCAAAAACCCTATCTACAGATGATTACTTTATTCCAAGAGAAAAAACACCAAAACTACCAAACGGAGATTATGATTATGAATCAATAAACTCTATAGATTTAGAACTATTTAATAATCATTTAACAAAATTATTAAATAATGAAGAAGTAGAAATACCAACCTTTAACTTTTATAAAGGAATTGGAGAATACCTAGGTAATACATTAAAACTAGAAAAAAATGATATACTAATAATCGAAGGGTTACATTGTTTAAATGAAAAACTAACACAAAGTATCCCTAAAGAAAACAAATTAAAAATATATGTATCACCATTATCAGATTTAAACATAGACAATCACAATATGATTGCAACATCTGATATTAGATTGTTAAGAAGAATAATAAGAGACAGTAGAACAAGAGGTTACAGCCCAGAACACACAATCAAAACTTGGAGAACGGTAAGAAAAGGGGAAGAAGACAACATTTTTCCGTACCAAAATGAGGCTTCATACGTCTTTAATACAGCCTTTATCTATGAATTAGGAGTAATTAAACCATATGCAGAAGCCGTACTTTACAGTATTGACCAAACATCAGAATATTATGAAGAAGCAAGAAGATTACTAAACTTACTAAATATGTTCTTAACAATACCAAGTGATGCAGTACCAAACGACTCAATATTAAGAGAATTTATAGGAAATAGTTATTTTGAATAAGGAGGAATAAAAATGAAAATAGCAATTAATGGATTTGGAAGAATAGGAAGACTAGTATTTAAACTACTAGAAGAAGAAAAAGATATGGAGGTAGTAGCAATAAATGACTTATCAAACGCTGAAGAACTTGCGTATCTACTAAAATATGACAGCACTTATCGTAACTACAAAGAAGAAGTAACATATGAAAATGATTACTTAATTACATCAAAAAGCAAAGTAAAAGTATTAAGTGAAAAAGAACCAAGTAACTTACCTTGGAAAGAATTAGATATTGACCTAGTAATAGAATCAACTGGACGTTTTAATAAAAAAATAGATGCAGAAAAACACCTACAAGCTGGAGCAAAAAAAGTAATTATCTCTGCACCATCAGATAAAGAATTAAAAACAATAGTATATGGTGTAAACGAAGAAATACTAGATGGAACAGAAAATATAATAAGTGCAGCAAGTTGTACAACTAACTGCCTAGCACCAGTATTAAAACTATTAAATGATAACTATGGTATAGAAAAAGGATACATGACTACAATTCACGCTTACACAAATGATCAAGTATTACTAGATGTATCACATAAAAAAGGTGCAAAATCACGTCGTGGTAGAGCAGGAGCACTAAATATAATACCAACTTCAACTGGCGCAGCATCTGCAATAGGAAACGTTATCCCAGAACTAAAAGGAAAATTAGATGGTTCTGCAATGAGAGTACCAGTACCTACTGGATCAGTAATAGATTTAACCCTAGAACTAAATAAAAATGTTACAAAAGAAGAAATAAACAACCTATTTGAAACAAATCAAAATGATACAATAAAATTTACACTAGACCCAATAGTATCAAGTGATATTATAGGAAGTACCTATGGTTCCATAGTAGATGGCCTATCAACATCAGTACTTGAAGTCGAAGGAAAACAACTAGTAAAAATAGTATCATGGTATGATAACGAAATGGGTTACACTGCTCAAATGATTAGAACAGCAAAATACTGGTTAAACAAATAAAATAAAACTAAAGGAACAAAACCCTTTAGTTTTTATATACCTAAAACTTCATCTTTTTACTCTTACTAAACTTATA
>CAYSEZ010000023.1:7145-13789 GCA_964430375.1 uncultured Mycoplasma sp.
CCCTTTAGTTTTTATATACCTAAAACTTCATCTTTTTACTCTTACTAAACTTATAAACACCTTTGTTAATAACTAAATCAAACTCACCAACATATTCAGTAACATCTGCATTAAAACCAAGTTTCATCTCATTTAAACCCTTAAACTTACTATTATTATCAAAATATCCCGTAATAGCATTCAAATCAAAATATATTGCACCAAGTTTAGAATACTTTTCAATAATAAACCACTTAATTAAAAAATTAGGATAAAATAACGAAAAATCTTGCTTATAACCCTCAATAAGTAAACTAACACTATGCTTACCAATAACCACTGCAGAAGCCCCAATAAGTATTCCCTTTGGATACTTATCAAATAACTTTGAAGCATCTAAAAGTTCCTTCTTATAAACAGAAATTAACTTATCCGAAGTCATTTTAGAATTAATAACCCTAGTATTCCCAGAAGAACTTTGCATTTCAATATTAAGTTTCTCATTTTTAGCAAGTTCTTCCTCATACAAACGCTTAATATTCTTTAAATATATTTCAGTATTAAGTTTAGCAAAATATAACTCCAAATTATTACCAAAAGCCTCTGCAAAATCATGATAATAATTAACCTTTCTATAATGCTTTTTTGCAACAAACTTATAAAAAACATCTATATCATTTGCATTACCTTGTAAAACTTCAACCCCACGACTTTGAGCCTTCCTAATTTTATTCCTAGTTGAATCACTAAAATTATTAAACAAACTATCACTAGAACCAGTTACCTTAAGTATCGCATTCCATCTAGGTTTTAAAGTTCCAAATCCCTTATTATCTCCATAATAATTATAACCAATTCCTTCTAAAAAACCAATTAAAGAAGAAGAAACTTCCTCTATAACATTACCATCCTTATCCCTCTTATTATTAACAACTGGAGGATCAATCTTTAAAAAAGCAACTTTTCTTTTACTAAAATACCTTTTTAAATTTTCAGTTATATCTATAACCAAATCATGATTATCATAATCAATTAACATCCCTCTTGGAGCATACGCATACTTATACGAAAAAACTAACTTCTGTTCTAATATTAAAGACGCCCCAACTAAATTATTATTATCATCTATAAAACCATAATAATTTATATCATATCCACACTTTTGCATTAAATTACCATACATAGAAGTCTGATAATAAGAATGTAACGGATGAATACTTGAAAAATTATCAAACTGATTAGGCTTTAAAAGAACAATTTTCATACTATCCCTCCCTCATTCTTTTAATATTCTATTAATATGATATCTTTTTTTTAAATAAAAATCAATAAAAAGTTTAAAATCTAAAAAAAATATTATATAATAAAAAAAGAAAGGTAGGAGCAATATGAAAATAACAAATATAAAAGCAAGAGAAATACTAGATTCAAGAGGATTTCCAACAATCGAAGTAGAACTATATTTAGAAAATAAAAAAGGAGTAGCAAGTATCCCCTCTGGAGCGTCAACCGGAACAAATGAAGCCCTAGAATTAAGAGATAACGAAGAAAGATACCTAGGAAAAGGTGTCAAAAAAGCCATAAAAAATGTACTAGAAATAATAAAACCAAATATTATAAATAAAGAATTTAATACCCAAAAAGAGTTAGATGACTTTCTAATAAATTTAGATAACACAGAAAACAAAACAAACCTTGGAGCAAACGCCATACTTGGAGTATCCCTAGCATTTTTAAAAGCAACTGCAGAAGAACAAAACAAAGAATTATATGAATTTTTAGGTAACAACTATCAAATACCTAGATGCATGCTTAACATATTAAACGGAGGAATGCACGCTGATAACAACGTAGACTTCCAAGAATTTATGATTATGCCAAACTTTAATGAAATGACAAAACAACTAGAAGTAGCAAGCAAAGTTTTCCATACCCTAAAAAAAATAGTAAAAGAAAACAACCTAAATACAGGAGTCGGAGACGAAGGAGGTCTTGCTCCAAATCTAAAAAATAATAAAGAAGCACTAGACCTAATAATAAAAGCAATTAAAGAAGCAGGATACATTCCGGGAAAGGACGTAAATATTGCTCTAGATATTGCTGCATCATCTTTCTATAATAATGAAACAAATAAATACCTAGTAGATAACACCTACATTACAAAAGAAGAACTATTAGATATGTATATAAACTTAATAAAAGAATATCCAATTATTTCAATTGAAGACCCATTTGAAGAAAATGACTTTGAAAGTTTTAATAAACTAACCAATCTAACTAATATCCAAGTAGTCGGAGATGATCTATTTACAACCAACAAAAAACGTTTAGAAATAGGTATAGAAAAAAAAGCAGGAAACGCTATTTTAATAAAAGCAAACCAAATAGGCACAGTAACAGAAACCCTAGAAACAATAAAACTAGCAAAAGAAAATAACTTTAAAACAATTATCTCTCACAGAAGTGGAGAAACCTTAGATACATTTATATCAGACTTTGCAGTAGGCTTATCTCTAGGACAAATAAAAACAGGATCAATTACAAGAGGAGAAAGAATAGCTAAATATAATAGATTACTTTTAATTGAAGAACAAATAAATGAAATAAATGAAAAAATATTGTAAAATAACATAATTTATGATAGAATAACAAATATACAAAAGGAGGTACACTATGGAAATAGCACTAATAGTTATATGTATAATCTTAATCGCTCTAGTATTACTTCAAAGTGGTAAAGCAGAAGGTGCATCACAAATAATAACCGGAGGAAATGGAGATTTATTTAAAGAAAGAAAAGAAAGAGGAAGCGAACTTTTTATATCAAGAGCAACCTTAATTTTAGGAATAATATTTTTTATAACTTGTTTAGTTATAACATTTATGTAAGAATAAGATATTCTTATTAAAAAGAATATGTCATATTAATTTCAGAGGGAGTAATTATGAAAGAAAAAATATTAAAAGTTCTAGAAGTATCTAGAAATAAACCAATGACATTAACAGAAATATTTGCAAAAACAGCTTGTCCAAAAGAACTAGAACAAGAATTTTTAGATTATTTTGAAGAATTAAGAACAGAAAAAAAAGTTTACTGCACAAACTCATCAAAAGGGACTTTTACACTAAATCCATACCGTGAAGGAGTTTTACACGTAAGAAGAAATAAAACTTGTTATGCAACTTTAGATAATGGTAAAGAAATAAATATTAAAGACCCAATGGGAGCCTTAGATTTAGATAAAATTTTAGTAAAAATAACTGATTTTAATAGATGTGAAGGAAATGTAAAAGAAATAATAGAACGTCACGGTCTAATCGCAGAATTAAAAACAATTGATGATAAAAGATATGCAGTCCTAAAAGATAAAAGATATAAAATAGATGTAGATAAATCTATTGTAGATGGTACTCTAATAGGTATAAAAATAGATAAAACAAAAGCAGGAAAATTCTATGAAGCAACACTTGATAGAGTAATCGGACATAAAAATGCACCAGGAATAGATGAAATGAAACTCTATTATGAATTTAATATTCCATATAATTGGAATGAAGAAATAGAAAAACAATTAAAAGAAATACCAAACGAAGTAAAAGAAGAAGACATAATAGGAAGAAAAGACTTAAGAGATAAAGTAATATTCACAATAGATGGAGATGATACAAAAGATATAGATGATGCTGTATCAATCGAAATATTACCGAATGGTCACTATAAACTAATTGTATCTATCGCTGATGTAGCACATTATGTACCATTAAATTCCCCAATTGATCTAGAAGCAAGAGAAAGAGGAAACAGTTACTATAGCCCAGGAGTAGTAAACCCAATGCACCCAGTAAAACTTGCAAATGGAATCTGTTCACTAAATCCTAATGTTGATAGACTAGCCTTAACTACAGAAATGGAAATAGACCAAAATGGTACTCTAATAGATTTTGATATTTATGAAAGTGTTATAAGATCAAAAATCCAAATGACTTATAAAAACGTAAATAAAATATTAAACGATAATGAAGTACCAAGTGGATATGAGCCATATATAGAAGACCTAAAAAATCTAGAAAAATTATACCATGTATTAAAAAACAATAGAAAAAAAAGAGGTATGGTAGACTTTGATAGACCAGAAATAAAAATAATTGTTGATGATAATAGAAAAATTACAAGTATTGAAAAAAGAATCCAAAATACCGGAGAAAGCATAATTGAATACTGTATGCTAGCGTCAAATGAATGTGTAGGAACTTATATATATAATATGTTAATACCATTTATATATAGAGTTCATGACATCCCAAATGAAACAAGATTTAAAGATACAATTAACTTAATTAAATCATATGGAGAAAAAATAGATGGAAAAATTAACTTCAAAAATGGTTCATCATATCAAAAAATACTAAATAGCCTAAAAGATAGTGATAGATATGCAATATACTGTTATTTATTATTAAGATGTATGGCTAAAGCAGAATATAATACAGAAAACTATGGACACTTTGCAATAGGTATTGATAACAGAAAAAATGAAGGATATACACACTTTACTTCTCCAATAAGAAGATATTCAGACTCTACTGTTCATAGAATAATAAAAAAAGTATTACACGGAGAAATAGAAGATCTAGAAAAAGATGATTTTAAAGAATTACTATCAAAAATAGCTCTAAAATGTTCTGAAAGAGAAAGAGTTGCAGACCAATTTGAAAGAGCAGCAAACAAAATGAAAACCGCAGAATACTTACAAGATTATATTGGATACACTTACGAAGGAACCATAACAGGCTTTACAAATAGTGCAATGTTTGTAGAATTAGATAACCTAATCGAAGGAAGAGTTGCACTAAGTAGTATGAAAGACTACTATACATATAATGAAGAATTAGGTATCCTAGTAGGACAAAATTCCAAAAAAATATATCGTCTAGGAGATAAAGTAGAAATAATAGTAACTCGTGCAGATAAAGAAGAAAGAGAAATAGACTTTGAATTAGTAAGAAAAAGGACAAGATAATGGAAATACTAAATAGAAAAGCAAAATTTAACTACTTTATCCTAGAAGAAATAGAATGTGGAATATCCTTACAAGGTAATGAAGTAAAATCAATAAAAGAAGGATCTTGTAATATAAAAGATAGTTATGCTAGAATAAAAAATAATGAAGTTTATCTTATTAATATGTTTATAAAAAAATACAAAGATGCATCTTCCTTTGCCGCAGAAGAAACAAGACAAAGAAAACTTTTATTACATAAAAAACAAATATTAAAGTTAAAAGACAAACTAGAAACAGATAACCTAACTTTAATACCATTAAAAGTATATTTAAAAGAAAACAAAATAAAAGTATTACTAGGTTTATGTAAAGGTAAAAAAAACTATGACAAAAGAGAAACAATAAAAGAAAGAGACATCAAAAGAAATATAGAAAAACAATTAAAAGAAAGAAACTAAACTATATAGCTTCTTTCTTTTATTATAATTTTAAATTTTAGAACATATCCTTTCCAACAAAAACATTATAAATTTCGTTATATCTATAACTTAATTTTGCATAATTAGAATCCGGTACTAATATATTAAGCTCTACTAATTTATCAATCAAATTGGAAACTGTATTTCTTGACACACCTGATTCTTCTTCAATTTCTTTTTTTGTAAAAACTATTTGTCTCATTATCGCAGGCATAATTCTATAAACTGCATTACTTTTTAAAATCTCTAATTTTTTCATATCTTTGGCATATATTTGTTTAATTCTGTTTATTTTTGCTATATTGTTATTACATTGTTCTATTATACATTGTAAAAAGAACTTGATGAAACCTAGCATATTTCCTTTTCTACTTTCATTTAAAAACTTGTGGTAACTTGGTTTATATAATTCAATTACTTCTGATAAAAATAGAATTGGTTCTTCTTCGGTTAATAAAGCCAATTGAATAGATATCAAGGCTCTGCCTAATCTTCCATTTCCATCTCGATATGCGTGTATTGTTTCAAATTGAGAATGAGATATAGCTAAGTTTATAAACAATGGATCAATATATGCATTATTCATATATTCAAATAAATTTTCTAACAGAATAGGAACATCTTCTGGCGCAGGAGGAACAAAAATAGCTTCTTCTATAGTACATCCTTTAGGACCTATCCAATTTTGAATATTTCTAATTTTTCCTGGTTCTTTTTCATTGCCTCTAACACTATCAAGTAATATTTTGTGAATACTATTTAAAAATTTAATATTTATTTTGTTATTTTCTTTTAAATAATTTTTAGAATATTCAATAACTTTTTTTAAATTTTGTATTTCTAAATTATCATCTGTTTTAGGCATATATTTTAAATAATACATATCATCTTGAGATATTTGTGTTCCCTCAATTTGAGTAGATTTTAAACTCTCACTCAAAATTATGGAATCCAAAAAGAATCTTGAATCAAATTGACTATTTTTTAAATTTGATTTATATTCTCCATATTTTAAATTTGCTTCAGAAATTAAACTAATTAATTCCTTATCTAGAGTATATTCAATTGGCAATTTGTTTGCTTCAAATGGTTTCACTTTCTTTTTCACCTCGATAAAATATTAACACATAATCAATCAAAAGTAAATAAAAATGCACAATATTTTTAAAATACTGTGCATTTT
>CAYSEZ010000024.1:0-13034 GCA_964430375.1 uncultured Mycoplasma sp.
AATAAATAGTTTATTTCCATTTTTTTAATAATATAATTTTTTTATAAAAGCAAATAATAATAATGTAGTTTGTTTAAGGAGTTGATAAAATGAATTTTAAAACTAAAATGAGCAAACTATATATTGTTTTAATTCTTTTAACATTATTTATTATACCAAAAAGTGTCTTTGCTTATTCAAATAAAGTTTATTTAGGTGGTGAAAACATAGGTATAGAAGTAAAATCTAAAGGAGTTTTAGTGGTAGGATTTTATAATGTTAATGGTACTTCACCAGGACAAGATGCAGGTCTTAAAATTGGAGATATAATAACTAGGGTTGATGATACTGTTATTTCTTCAATAACTGATCTATCTGATGTTATTACTTCTGATAAAGATTTAAAAATTACTTATATAAGAAATGAAAAAACATATACTACTACAATTAAAGTAATAAAAGAAAGTAACATATATAAAACAGGTCTATATGTAAAAGATAAAATAGTAGGAATAGGAACACTTTCTTTTATAACACAAAATAAAATATTTGGTGCTTTAGGTCATGAAATAATTGAACAAACTACAAATTATAAATTTGAAATAGAAGAAGGTAAAATTTTTAAATCAACTGTTTCAAGTATTAATAAATCTGAAAGAAATGATCCAGGAGAAAAAAATGCTAAATATTATAATGATGTAGTATATGGTAATGTTTTAATTAATGATAAAACAGGTATTTATGGTGAGTATAAAGATAGTTTATCTAATAAAACTTTAATTGATGTAGCAAGTAAAGACGAAATAACAACAGGAAGTGCTAAAATAGTTACTGTACTAGAGGGTGATACTAAAGAAGAATTTGATATTAATATAATAAAAATTTATAAAGATGATAATACAAAAAATATTTTATTTGAAATAACAGATGAAAAACTTCTTTCAAAAACAAATGGAGTAGTACAAGGTATGAGTGGATCACCAATTATTCAAAACAACAAATTAATCGGGGCAGTAAACTATGTAATTGTTGATAATCCTAAAAGAGGATATGGTATATTTATAACTAATATGTTAGAAGAATCAGATAAAGTAGGGTAATTCCTCTTTATCTTTTTAATGTAAAATACTTTATAAATAAAAATCATTTTACTAAAATATCTTGTAAAATAAAAAAATATAAAATATAATATTAATAGGAGGAATGAATATGAAATATATTATTATTGCTATAGTTATTATATTACTAATCTATGTAATAAAAACCTATAATAGCCTTATTTCACTTAGAAATAAAAAAGATGGAGAATGGAGTCAAGTAGATATCCAATTAAAAAGAAGAGCAGATTTAATACCTAATTTAGTTGAAACTGTAAAAGGATATGCTAAACACGAAAAAGGAACACTTGAAGATGTAATAAAAGCTCGTAATACATTTGTAACAGCAAGTACTCCCGAAGATGCAATGAAAGCAACCGGAGAACTTACACAAGCATTAAATAAATTAATGGCTTTATCTGAAGCATATCCAGATTTAAAAGCTAATGAGAACTTCATTTCTTTACAAAAAGATTTAAAAGAAACTGAAGATAAAATTACTTATGCTAGACAATTTTATAATGATTCAGTATTAAAATACAATAACAAAGTACAAATGTTTCCATCTAATATTATTGCAAGTATATTTGGCTTTAAAAAGGGAATCTTCTTTGAAATAGATGAATCTGATAGAAAAGTTCCAGAAGTAAAATTTTAATAAAAAGATATATATATCTTAAATTAGTTAATTAGATAAAAATAATTAACTTTTTTATTGCTTTTATTTATTACTATAGAATATAATATAATTAAGAGCAATAGAAGAAAGGATAGGATTGACTCTAGCGCCAGAACCCATGGGTTGACGAGGTTAATAGTTATCGAAGTATTCGGCGGATACTATTACGGCTAATGTAGTCGTTAGATATAAAACAAAAAGTAAAATCAATATTACAACAAAGTTTATATCATACATATTCTTTTAAAATGGAGGAAAGATTATGTGTGGAATTACAGGGTATATTAGTAAGGAAAAAATAAACCTTTCTATGTTACTTAATTCATTAAAAAAATTAGAATATCGAGGATATGATTCTTCTGGTATTGCCTATTTAAAAAACAATAAAATTAACATTATTAAATCTGTCGGTAAAATTAGTTCTTTAGAATCTTTAGTAGAAAAAGATGAAAAATCTCTACTTTCTATTGGACATACTAGATGGGCTACTCATGGAGTACCAAGTTTTGAAAATTCTCATCCTCATAAATACGGACATATTATTTTAGTCCATAACGGTATAATAGAAAATGCTGATAATTTAAAAAAAGAATTTATAAAAAAAGGTATCTGTTTTAATAGTGATACAGATACTGAAGTAATCGCAGTATTACTTAATACACTTTATGAAGAATATAAAAATATGAATGATGTTTTAAAACACTCTATGAAAATATTAAAAGGTTCTTATGCATTAGGAATAATATGTGATCATGATATAGAACATTTATATTGTATGAAAAAAGAAAGTCCCCTTATTATTGGATTAAATGATAATATGAATTTTATAGCATCTGACATTCTTGCTATATATGAAAATGCAAATAAATATCTAATTTTAGATGACTTAGAATACGCTAGTATAAGTAGTGATAAAGTTACTATATATGATAAAAACGGAAAACAAATAGAAAAAGAAGAGTATCTCTTAGATGAAATTAAAAGTGATAATAACTTAAATGATTATGAACATTTTATGCTTAAAGAAATAAATGAACAACCTTATGTAATAAATAAATTATATCTTAATTACATTAATAACGAAAAAGAATTAAGAAAGAAATTACCAGACTTTTCTAAATACAATCATATTGATATTATTGGATGTGGTAGCGCTTATCATGCAGGATTAATAGGAAAATTTTATTTAGAAAGTACAGGAATTCCAGTAAACGTCCACTTAGCAAGTGAATATCGTTATGGAAATATTTTTCCTAGTAAAAAAAACTTAGTTATTTTAGTTTCTCAATCTGGTGAAACCGCAGATACTCTAGCAGCATTAAAACTTGCAAAAGAAAATAATATGGATACACTTTCTATCGTTAATGTTTTACATTCTACTATTGCAAGAACTTCTGATTATGTTTTTTATACAGATGCAAAAGAAGAAGTTGCAGTAGCTACTACAAAGGGGTATTCAACACAAGTTATTTCATTTATTATTTTATCTTTGATTATTAATAATAAAAAATTACAAAAATTAGAATATGAAAAAGAAGTATTAAAATATCAAAAACAAATGATAGATTTAATTAATTATAACTATGATAGTATTATAAATATTTTAAAAAACCATAATAATAATTTTTATATAGGTAGACTAATAGATTATGCCTTAGCTATGGAAGGAGCTTTAAAATTAAAAGAAATTACATATATTAATAGTGTATCCTATGCAGCCGGAGAACTAAAACATGGTACTATTTCTTTAATAGATAATGGTTTTCCAGTTATTGCATTAGTTACAGATAGTTTATTATCAGATAAAACATTTAATAATTTAAAAGAAGTTAAAGCACGTGGTGCTACTGTAATAGCAATAATAAGTGAAGAATTAGATAATGATTTTGATTTTATTGATGAAAAAATAATAATACCAAAAACAAGCTATTTAGTTAAACCAATTATGAGCATCATTCCTCTTCAAATGATTGCATATAAATTAGCATATATATTAGGTAAAGATATTGATAAACCTAGAAATTTAGCTAAATCAGTAACTGTTGAATAATTAAAAGGGCTATAAAGTCTTTTTAATTTGTTATTTATTCTAAATATATCTGCATTACATAAACTATATCAGGAGGTTTTATGAATAAAAATAATTGTTTTAATGATGAAAGTTACAAAAAAATTAAAGAAAAAATAGAAAGAGAAAGCAAGAATATTAAATATCTTTATATAAAAGGTCCAAAAGGAGACAAAGGTGATCCAGGTCCTACTTCTATTAGTATAGGTAAAACTGAAACAACTGATTATGATACTCTTGCAACAGTAGAAAATGTTGGGACTAGTAAAGATGTAATATTAAATTTTAAAATTCCAAAAGGAGTACCAGGAGAAAAAGGAGAAAAAGGAGAAAAAGGAGATATCGGACCAAGAGGTTTACCCGGAGAGATAGGCATAAGTGAAGTTATAACTATTGATGGAACAGAAACAATTGAATCAAATGAAGAGGCTTTTGTCCAAGATGATTTTGAAAGGAATATCCATCATTTAACTTTTTATATTCCTAAGGGAGAAAAAGGAACTCCTGGAGAAAACGGTAAGGATGGTGTCAAATCATTTGGAATAAGATATACTAATACAGATGAAAATTTTAGTGTAAACGCTTTTAATGAAGCAATAATCCCATTAGAGATTACAGGTCCTTCACTTTTTATGAATTATAATAGTTCCTATTCATTAGAAATTCAAAAACAAGGAGTATATCAAATAACTTATTTTTTAAATTTAACTACCACTACTGATGTAAGATTTAATATTAGAGTAGAAGCATCTGGAATAACTGTTCCAGGTAGTAATTTAATGGTCCAAACTAAAGCAAATACTCCATTTAATATATTTAATACATCTATGCATACTTTATTAGAAAATGAAGAACTTACTCTTGTTATTTCTCCTTTTGATAATACAGAATTAGTATTTGATAATACTACTAACGCTAGTTTAAGCGCTATTATGTTAAATTAATATATAAATAAAAAATTATTAAAAATTAAAGATTATATTTATTTACAAATATTACATTGTTTGTTAAAATTATCTTAGTAAGAAATATTATTTCTTTACATAGAAGGGATGATAATATGTTAGATATAAAATTTATAAGAGAAAATAAAGAATTAGTAAAAAAAAATATAAGAAAAAAATATCAAGATGAAAAATTAATATTAGTAGATGAAGTAATAGAATTAGATTCACAAATAAGATCTCTAAAACAAAAAGGAGATATATTAAGACAAAATAGAAATACTATAAGTGATGAAATAGGTTTATTATTTAGAGAAAAAAATATAGAAGAAGCAAACAAAAGAAAACAGATGGTAGTAGATATAAATAATGAATTAGTTAGCATTGAAAAAGAAGAAGAAAGATTATCTTTAAGTTTAAAAGAGAAAATGCTAGTTATTCCTCAAATGATTGATGATTCTGTTCCTATTGGTAAAGATGATAGTGAAAATGTAGAAATAGAAAAATTTGGAGAACCATTTGTTCCAAATTATGAAATTCCACATCATTCTGATATATGTACTATGTTTGATGGACTTGATAAAGATAGTGCTGGTAAAGTAAGTGGTAATGGTTTTTATTACTTAACTGGGGATATTGCAAGACTTCATGAAGCTACAATTGCATATGCAAGAGATTTTATGATTAACAAAGGTTTTATTTATTGCATTCCACCTTTTATGATACATAGTGATGTTGTAAATGGAGTTATGTCATTTAATGAAATGGAAAATATGATGTATAAAATAGAAAATGAAGATTTATACTTAATTGGTACTTCAGAACATAGTATGATAGGTAAATTTAAAGGAGAATTAATAGATGAAAACAAACTGCCTATAGCAATGACTTCTTATTCTCCATGTTTTAGAAAAGAAGTTGGAGCACACGGTATTGAAGAAAGAGGGCTTTATAGAGTACATCAATTTGAAAAACAAGAAATGATTGTTCTTTGCAAACCAGAAGATGCAATGGATTGGTATAATAAAATGTGGAATTATACAGTTGAATTTTTTAGAAGTTTAGATGTTCCTGTTAGAACATTAGAATGTTGTTCTGGAGATTTAGCAGACTTAAAAGTTAAATCATGTGATATAGAAGCTTGGAGTCCTAGACAACAAAAATATTATGAAGTAGGATCTTGTTCAACTCTAGGAGACGCTCAAGCTAGAAGACTTGGTATTAGAATGAAAACATCAGATGGAAATAAATATGTTGCAACTTTAAATAATACTGTTATTGCAAGTCCTAGATCATTAATTGCAATCTTAGAATGTGGTTATCAAGAAGATGGAAGCATTATTATTCCAAAAGTTTTAAGACCATATATGGGTGGAACTGAAGTTTTAATACCTAAAACAAATAAATAGAGAGTAATCTCTTTTTTAGTTTAAATTATAAAAAAAACATATACTTTTTTTTAAACTTGTTTTATAATTAATGATAGAGGAGATGTGTATGAAAAAAAATAATATGAAAACAAGAGTTATAAGTGCAATAGTTTTAATACTAATAGTTATACCTTTTCTTATAATTGGAGATTTACCTTTTAAATTATTTATTACATTATTAAGTATTTTAGGACTTAAAGAACTAATTGACATAGGAAGAGATAATATACCTATATATATGAAAATAATTTCTTATATTTTAATAGGGACTTTTATAATTCTAAATAATAGTTTTAGTTTTTATAAAATATTACTAATCTTATTATTAGTTTTATTTATACCTATTGTATTTATTAATAATGATGATAAATATAATATATCAGATGCTTTATATTTAACTGGTTCTATAATATTTTTAGGTATTGGTTTTAATAATTTTGTATTAATAAGAGAAGATAGTTTATCATTAGTATTATATTTACTATTAATTACTACAATGACAGATACATTTGCATTATTTACTGGGATGTTTATTGGTAAACATAAATTATGTGAGAAAATATCTCCTAAAAAGACCATTGAAGGTGCAATTGGTGGCTCATTAATAGGAACAATTATTCCTACTTTGTTCTATGTTTATGTTATTAGTAATGATATAAATATATTTTTAATAATCTTAATTACTTTTATTCTTACAATAGTAGGACAACTAGGAGATTTATTATTTTCAAGTATAAAAAGACATTATAAAGTAAAAGATTTTTCTAATTTAATACCAGGTCATGGTGGAATTTTAGATAGACTTGATAGTTTATTATTAGTTATTATGGTTTATTTATTATTTATAACTTTAATATAGGAGGAGAAAATATGATAGTTACATTAATATTATTTATAGTTATTTTAGGAATAGTAGTACTTGTTCATGAAGGAGGACACTTCTTATTTGCAAAAATTGTTGGAGTTCATGTTTATGAATTTTCTATTGGAATGGGACCTGCTATAGTAAAAAAAGTTGCTAAAGATAAAACAGTTTATGCAATTCGTGCTATTCCGATCGGAGGATTTGTTTCACTTGCTGGAGAAGAAAACGATGTAGATTTAGAAAAACAAAAAGGCCATAATCTTCAAGATAAAACAGTATTTGAAAGATTTTTAGTTATGTTTATGGGGGTAGGTTTTAACTTTATATTTGCATTTTTAGTACTTTTATTATCTGCTTTTATTTATGGTTCATCTAATTTAGATCCAGTCATTACTGAAGTTAGCCCTGGATATCCAGCATATAATGCGGGATTGTCTAATGGAGATGAAGTACTTAAAATTAACGGTCATAAAGTTAAATATTTAGATGATATTAGTTTATATATGGCAGTTGAAGATCTAGATGAAGAATTAATTTTTGAAGTAAAAAAAGAAAATGGTTCTATTGAAACATATAGTATAAAACCTGAAAAACAAGTAACAAGTGATGGAGAAGAAACATATGTTATAGGCATTACACTAGCATCAAACGTAGAAAAAGGATTTGGAAAAAGTATTGTAAATTCATTTAAAAAGATGGGCGCAATCTTTAAACAAATGTTTGTAGTACTTGGTAATTTATTTACTGGTAAAGTATCGGTTAATCAGTTAAGTGGTCCAGTAGGTATTTATAATGTAGTAGGAGAAATGAAAGCTTTAGGACTTAATGCTATTTTATATTTAATTGCATTATTATGTATAAATGTCGGAGTAATTAATCTATTACCATTTCCTGCTTTTGATGGAGGAAGAATCTTATTCTTATTTATAGAAAAAATAAAAGGATCTCCAGTTAATCCTAAAGTAGAAAACATCATACATAGTATAGGATTTATACTTTTAATGCTTTTAATGGTATATGTTACATTTAATGATATAATTCGTTTATTTTAATAAATATATTGGGAATATTATTTAGTATTCCTTTTTTTATATTTATTTTTATTTATTATTTTTTCTTTTAATATTATTTTTATTGTGGTATAATTTTATTGTAGAGGTTAATATGAAAATAAAAAGAAAAACAATTATATCTATTGGTATTATTTTAATATTTATTGGATTATTTTTAATTTTTAGTAACTACTTTGCAATAAAAAAAGCGAAAGTATATGATACAATAACTTTGGCAATCTCAGAACTTCCTTCAAATATGGATATAAGTGATGAAGATAATATTGATAGTGATAATGAACCAACTAAAGAAGAAAATATTATTAATAATGATGAAACAGAAACACTTGAATCTTATTATATAGGAAAACTTGAAATACCTTCGATTAATTTATCTAGAGGATTTACTAATATAGATTCTGTGTATAATAATGTAAAGTATAACATAACAATAATAAAGGGTTCTAATTATCCAAATATAGATAAAGGAAATTTTATTCTAGCAGGACATTCTGGCTCTAGTTCAATAGGATTCTTTTCTAAATTATATAAATTAAAACTTAATGATTATGCTTACATATACTATAACGATATAAAATATACATATAAACTTGTAGATATATATGAAGAAGAAAAAACAGGGAAGGTAAGAATTTATAAAGATAAAAATAAAACTACTTTAACATTAATTACATGTACAAAAAATTCAAATACTAAACAGTCAGTTTATATATTTAATTTAATAGAAAAAGAAAGTTATTAAGGGGTGATCAAATGGAAAATTTGACTATTTTAGAAAGATTACAGACTTTAGTAGATGTTATTTTTTCATCTCCATTTTTTATAATTTTATTTAGTTTTATGGTACTTACTATTATTACATTTACAGTATATGACGCAACAAAGAGTAAAGCAAGTAAAATTATTTTATCTATATCTTATGCATTTACATTAAGTTTTTTACTTATTAAATATGGTAAATTAATATTAGAATTATTTGACACATTTATAGATCAAGTATTTATGGCAATATATTTTCCAAATCTAATTACATATGTATGTATGGTAGTTATAATGAGTTTATTTATGATTATTACAATTATAAGTAAAAAAGTTAAAAAATTTATTAAAGTTAGTACTATATTTGTATTTTCCATTATAGAATTTTTATTTATATTAACTATAGACTTAATTAGTAAATCAAATATTAATTTATTTGATAAAACTATTCTTTATTCTAATCAAACTTTAATGATTTTAATACAATCTAGTATGGCAATTTTTGCATGTTTTATTGGGCTTTTAATAATAAATTTAGTAATTAATTTAGTTAATTTAAAAGCACCAAACTCTGAAATAGAATTAAATTTACCTCATGAAGAAAAATTGGAATATATATCAGATGAAGAATATTATAATGGTTTTATAAATTATAATAGAAAGAAACAATATTATGAATATTCAAATTTAAACAAAAAATAAGTTTATTTTGTAAAATATTTACAAAATAATTTTTTTATTATATAATTTACTTATAAATAAGGTAGGGTGCTTATATATGAAAAAAAAGATTAGTTTATTATTACTATTTATTAGCTTTTTATTATTTGTTCCTAAAATAAACGCTTTAACAATTGGACCATCATATGTCACTACTGATAAATCTAATCATAATTATTACAGTGATTCAACAATTAGTGAACTATGGAGTACTAGTGAAAATGAACGTGTATTCTGTTTAGATCATGGTTTACCTATATGTGAAGGTTATAAATATTACTACTATACAACTAGATATGAAGGACCTGCTTGTGCTTTTACTGATTATGGATGGTATAGTTGGAATGATCAATATAGTAAATCAGGTACATCTGGGACAAGTGGTTATCATAATATAATTAGGTTTATTCAATATTATAATGATTCTACTTTTTCATGTAAAAAATATCTTTATAGCAGTGGTACTTGTACAAGTGATAATAAATCTGCGACAGAAGATACAAATGCAAGTATTAATATAACAAAAACAACAGATTTTGCTTTAGAAAATGATTATTATATATCTTCAGTTAAAATAGAAATGAATAAAATAAGTAACTTTATTATAAGTTCTTCTAATAACGATATTATAGTAACAACATCAAAAGATAGTAACGAAAATGTATTAAATAAAACTATAAATAATACTACTTTATATATTAAATTACCAAAAGATAAAGTACTAAATCTAACAGATATAAAATTAACTGTAGTAGGTAGTTATTCTACTACTTGTAATTATAAAATACCTGGTCTTAAAAGATATCTTCCTTATTCAAGTTATAGTAGTTCTTGTCAAAGAATTAGTTTTGTAACATGGAAAAGTGGTAGTGATACTAAAACATATAGTAAAGAATCATCTTTATCACTTAATATAACTCCATCTACAGGAAAAATTAAAATAACTAAATATGATTCAAATACTAATTTACCACTAGCAAATGTAAAATTTATGTTATATAAAGAAAATGGAGATGTCGCAGAATATATAAATGGAGATTTAATCGGAGAATTAGTAACAGATTCTAATGGTGAAATATTAATTGATAATATATATATAGGTAATTATATTTTAAAAGAAATATCTAATTTACCAGAGTATTTAAAATTAAATAGTGATATAACAATAAATTTAACTTCAAGTTATCAAGAAATAACTATTGCAAATGATCCAATTATAATAAAAATAAGTAAACAAGATATAACTAATGAAAAAGAATTACCTGGAGCATCTATTGTTATAAAAGATGAAAACAATAATATAATAAAAGAATTTATTTCTACAGAAGAAGAAACTAGTTTTTATATTTCTCCTGGAATATATACATTAAATGAAATAGCTGCGCCATATGGATATGAAAAAGTTAATACTTCATTCAAATTTGAAGTAAAAGAAGATGGAACAATATCATTACTTAGTAATAATAATTATATTACTATGAAAGATAATACTATTATATTATATAATGATGTACAAGTAGTCGAAGTACCTAATACTTTTGAACCAATTAATTATATATTAATTATAATTGGAATTATTACTACTTTATCTGGAATATTCTTAATTTATAAAGGTTTTAAACATAAAAAAAGTTAAAAGTCCATAAGGACTTTTTTATATAATATTTTTATATTTTTAACATATCCTTTACTAGGAGGAAAAATTATGAAACAGAAAATTCCCTTTACAAAGGATATAACATTTAAAACTCAAATTAAAGATTTAACTAGTATTTCATTAGATAATGACTTAACTTTAAAAGGAGAAGATCTAATCGTAGGATCATTTTATATAAAAGGAACATATAAAAATGAAGATGATGTAGAAGAAGAATATAGTTATAGAGTGCCCTGTGAAATAGCAATAAGTGATGACTATGATACATATGAATCTTCAATTGATATAGATGATTTTAGATATGAAATAATAAATAATGAAGTATTAAGAGTAGATATAGTAGTACTTTTAGATAATTTAATAAAAAAAGAAAGATGTTATGATTTAGAAGAACTTGAAGAAATACAACATGAAATTAAATTAGAACCAAAAGAAGAAAAAGAAGATAAAGAAGAAAGAATTAATGTAATAGCAGATAAAGAAGAAAATATTATTAAATTAGATAAACAAGAAAACTATTTAACTTATAGAGTTTACTTAGTAAAAGAAGAAGATACAATAGATAAAATACTAACTAAATATAAAGTAACTTATGAAAATTTAAAAGATTATAACGATTTAGATAACTTTACTACTGGTATTAAACTTATAATACCTAGTTCTGATAATGATTGATAAAGAAATATTAAATAAACTAAATATTACTCCAACTGGGTATAAAAAAATAAATAACACTATATTAGTTACTGCTAAAGATAATAAATATGTATTTAAAGAAAATAAAAATAATATAGATAAAATATTTACTTATTTAGAAAGTCGTAATTTTAATTACTTTCCTAAAATATATGAAATAAATAATTACTTAGTAACAGAATATATCGAAGATTTATCTATAAATAAAGAAGAAAAAAGTGAAGACTTAATTAATTTAGTAAGTCTTCTTCATACTAAAACAACTCATTATAAAAATATAGATATAGATGATTATAAAGTAATATATGAAGATATAGATAATAAATTAAAAGAATTATTAGAATATTATTTATCATTAAATGACTATATAGATAGTGAAATATTTATGTCTCCTTCTAGTTACTTATTAGTTAGAAATATTACTAAAATATATGCTTTAATAGATTATTTAAAAAATGAATTATCTAGTTGGTATAATCTAGTAAAAGAAAAAGATAAACAAAGAATAGTTTTAATACATAATAATTTAAAACTTGATCATTTAATTAGAAATACTAATAGTTATTTAATAAGTTTTGATAAATCAAAATTTGATATACCTATATATGATTTATATACTTTATATAAAAATAATTATAATGATATAGACTTTTCTTATCTTTTAAACTTATATGAAGAAAAATATCCCTTATCAGAAGATGAAAAAAAATTATTATTTATATTAATATCAATACCAGATAAAATAGATATATCTAATAATGAATATCTAAATACAAAAAAAGTAAAAGAATTACTTGATTATATATATAAAACAGATAAAATTATTTCACCATATTATTCTAATTAAAATAAAGAAAAATAATATTATTTCTATAAATAATAATATAGCATTAAAAGTAATAGTCCAAAATATAGTAATAAAAGATTGATACACAATAATTACTAAAAAGAAACCAAGTAGAAATATGTTACAACCATTATTTCTTCTTTTATTTTTACAAGAAGTACAATTACACATAAAACTATGTTTAAACATATAACCACCTATAATATTTTATGTATATTTA